>NZ_LEKI01000223.1:0-6913 GCF_001029525.1 Nocardiopsis sp. RV163
GGTCGGGCCCGTCCGGGCCCCTGCGTCCCCGAGGAGGAACCCGGACGGGAGCGCTTCCTGCGCCCCTTCGCCGTGTCCGCGGGAGATCCCGACGCCCACGCCCTCGGCGTCCCCCGCAGCGGCCCGGACGGGCCCGACCTGCTCAGCCTCGTCGTCGCCGCCCGCGTACCGGGCCGCCACGAACTGCTGCGGCCCGAACGCGAGGCCCTCCTCCGACACGCCCTGCGCGCGCGTACCGTCGTCGAGCTCGCCGCCGAGGTGCGCCTGCCGGTCGGCCAGGTCAGGGCCATCGTCGCCGACATGGTCGCCGACGGCTCGCTCCAGCGCTGCGGTCCCTCGCGCCCGCTGGGCCGGGAGGACCTGCTGCACGCCGTCCTCGTCGGCCTGCGCGCTCTGTGACCGGCCCGCCCCCTTCCGCCCGGACCCGGATTGCTAGCGTGCCGATCATGCGCAGCACCGAACACATCGGCGTCATCGGAGCGGGCATCGTCGGCCTGGCCCTCGCACGCCGCCTCACCCTCCACCGCCCCGGCGCCCGCGTCACCGTCCTGGAGAAGGAGGACCGGGTCGCCGCGCATCAGACGGGCCACAACAGCGGCGTCGTCCACGCCGGGCTCTACTACAGGCCCGGATCCCTCAAGGCCACGCTGTGCCGGCGCGGCGTCGGCCTGCTCAGGGACTACTGCGCCGAACACGGGCTGCCCTACCACGAGGTCGGCAAGGTCGTCGTGGCCGCCGACGCAGAGGACGAGGCACGCCTGGACGACGTCGAACGCCGCGCGCGGGAGAACGGCGTCCCCGGCGTCACCCGGCTGGGCCCCGAGGGCCTGCGCGAGGTCGAACCCCACGCGGCGGGCGCCGCCGCCCTGCACTCACCGACCACCGCCGTCACCGACTTCGCCGCCGTCGCCGAGCAGTTCGCCGACGACGTGCGCCGGTCCGGCGGCCGGGTCCTGCTCAACACACCCGTGCTGGACCTGCGCCAGGAGCACGACGGCGTCCGCGTCCTCACCGGCGACCCCCGGGGCGAGCGGCTCGTCCACCGCTTCGACCGCCTGGTGGTCTGCGGCGGCCTGCACAGCGACCGCCTCGCCCGTATGGCGGGTGCCGCGGAGGACCCCCGGGTGGTGCCCTTCCGCGGCCAGTACCACGAACTCGTCCCCGAGCGCCGCCACCTGGTGAACGGCTTGCTCTACCCCGTCCCCGACCCGCGTTACCCCTTCCTCGGGGTGCACCTGACCCGCCACGTCCACGGTGAGGTCATGGCGGGGCCCAACGCCGTCCTCGCCACCGCGCTGGAGGGCTACCGGGCACGCGACGTGCGCACCCGGGAACTCGCGCGGACCCTGTCCTGGCCCGGGTTCTGGCGCCTGGCCCGCCGCCACTGGACCGTCGGCGCCCGGGAGGCCCTCGTGTCCGCCTCACGGGCCGCGTTCGCCGCCCAGGCCCGGCGGCTGCTGCCCGAACTGGCCGCCGCCGACCTCCGCCCGGCCCCGTCCGGGGTGCGCGCCCAGGCATTGGCCCGGGACGGCTCCCTGCTCGACGACTTCCACGTGGACACCCACGGGCGGGTGGTGTGCGTGCGCAACGCGCCCTCGCCCGCGGCCACCTCGTCCCTGGCGATCGCGGAGTTCCTCACCGACACGTTCGTCCCCTGACCGCCGGGGTAGGTGGCTCCGACACGGCCCCCGCGCGTGTCGGCGGGGGTTGTCCACAGGTTCGAGGACACTCTGGTACGGGCCTCCGCGGCGTCCCACCATAAGAAGTGGCGGCGGTGCGGGAGGGTCCCGCCACCGCCGCCGGAGGTGACCATGCGTGTTCTCCGGTGGGTCGCGGCGGTCCTCGCCGCCGCGCTCGCACTCGTCGCGGCCCCGGCCGCAGCCAGCCCACGAGGGGGAGAGTTGGACGGATTCACCATCGGGTACCTGCCCGACCAGATCGACGACCAGACCTCGGTCTCCGACTTCGACTACGAGTGGGGCGGCGTGTCCTTCTCCAGCCGGGTGTGGGAGACGACTCTGGAGGGGGGAGGGGCCAGGGTGGTCCTCCAGGTCCTGGTCATGCGCGGCGACAGGCTCACCGACCTGTCCGCCGTCCGCGGCTTCCTGACCGATTACCACGAGCGCTCACCCGACTGGGAGCTCACCGAGTTCGACAACAACGGCCACACCGCCCTGCACGGCGAGACCGAGGCGTTCTGGACGCCCTTCAGGGGGGCGGCGGTGGAGGTCCGCGACGCCTTCGGCCTCGTCGGCCAGAAGGAACTCCTGGCCACCGCACGGGGCGTCAGAGCCGCCAACCCCGCCTGAACCGGCCTCAGCAGCCCGAGAGCACCTCGCGCAGCGCCGCTTCCTCGTCCGGGTCCACGGTCAGGTCCCACACGTGCTTGACCTCGATCCACGAGACCACGTAGTCGCAGTGCGAGGCCTCCAACGGCGGCAGCCAGTCCGCAGGGTCGGCGTCGCCCTTGGACCGGTTCGTCGACGCGCTCACCGCCCACAGCTGGGAGGAGTCCAGGTCGTTGGCGAAGCGCCCGCGCTCCTCGGTCGTCCACGCGTGGGCGCCCGAGCGCCAGCCCTCCTTCAGGGCCACCATGTGGTCGATGTCCAGGTCCTCCGCCTCGCCCAGGGTCTCCCCGTCATAGGGGCTGTACCAGGAACCCGACACCGGTTGGCAGTCGTCGTCGACCCGCACGTCCTCACCGTCGCGCAGCAGGACCACCTGGCGGGTGGTGCAGTTGTCCTGTACGCCGCTGTCCCAGTGGGGGAAGAGCGCCCTGTCGTACCCCGGCGGATCGCTCTCCTCCTCCACCCGCAACTCCTCCATCCACTGCCGGGCCTGCTCCACCGACGAGGAAACACCGCCGTCCCCGGGCGCGGGCGAACCGTCGCCCCGGGGTTCGGCGGTGCGCTCGGGGTCCGGTTCGATCACTCCCAGCTGGTACAGCACGAACGCGGCGACGGCGATGACGCCGACCACGGCGGTCACCAGACCACTGATCTTCGACGCGGCCTTCTTGGGCATCAGGGGCTCCACAACGGGTCGGGCGCCGCGCGCGGACGGCGCGCGGTCGTCCCCACCAGCTTGGCCCATGCCGGACAGGGCCGTAACACCGCTCCGAGCCAGGTGTTGCTCACCAGTAGCCGCACCGGGAGGGCTAACCGAAAGGGAGAGGGAAACGCCGGGACGAGAGGGGCCGAACACGAAGGAGCCCAGCGGGAGCAATCTCTCCCCCCGCGATGTGGAGTCCTGCCCGGGCGCGGTCCGGCCGGCCCCGGAGCGTTAGGCGTACAGGACCGTGTTCGCCGGCACCGGCGCGCCCTCCACCAAGGCCGCAGCCACCGGCCTCTCCCACAGCCCCAGGTCCCCGCACCGCCTACTTCTTCCCCGCGTCCTCGTGCTCCACAGCCGCGCCGAGCACCGTGTCCGGCCACTCCTGGAAGGCGCGGACGAACCCCTCCACGAGCAGCGCGTAGGACCGGTCCGTGTCCTCGGGCAGACCGAAGCCGCCGCGTGTCTCCAGGTCCACGAACCCGTGCATCGCGCTGCGCAGGGCTCTGACCGCGTGCACCATCTGCTCCTCGGCGATGCCGAACCCTCGTAGGACGGCGGCCACCACCCGCACGGGGTCTGTGGCCGGCTCGGCCTCGGCCCCGGCCAGCACCGGCAGCTGCTGGAGGGCGATGTAGCGCCCCGGGTGGGTGTGCGCGTAGCGGCGGTAGGCGTCGGCTGTCGCGCGCAGCGCGTCCGGACCGGACCGGCCCACGGCTGCGCGTTGCACCTCCTCGCCGATCCCGTTCGCGCCCAGCAGCGCCACCTCGCGGCGCAGCCCCGCAAGCCCGTCGACGTGCTTGTACAGGCTGGGAGTGGCCACCCCGAGCCGCTTGGCGACAGCGGCCAGGGACAGGGAGTCGAACCCCTCCTCGTCGCAGAGCCGGGCGGCCTCCTCGGCCACCACCGCCGGTGTCAGCCCCGCCCTAGGCACCGGCTACCACGTCCCTGAGCAGCTCCTGGACGGCGGGCACGACCACGTCGGGCCGCTGCGCATGGGCGTAGTGGCCGCACTCGGGCACCATCAGCACCGAGCCCCCGACCACGGAGGCCACGTGGTCGGCATGGGATCGCGGGTCCCTCCAGTCGGGATCCTGCTCACCCATGACCACCACGGCCCGGGCCCGCATCCCCTCGGTGTCGGCGACGGTCTCGTTGGGCGCTTGGATCGTCCTGTACACGGCGCGGTAGCGGTCGGCCGGACGCAGCATCCCCAGGACGAGTTCCAACTGGCGCCGGTGCCCCTCGGGCCTGCGTCCGGTGTGCAACCGGTCGTAGACGGCGGTCAGGGCGCGGGGACCCCAGGGCCGCAGCAGAAGCAGTCGCAGGCCCAGGCGGGCGAACGGGCCGAGGGAGGGCGGGCCCAGGGCCGGGCCGAGCAGGGCGATGCCGACCACCAGGTCGGGCCGCTCCTTGGCCGCGATGGCGGCGGCGCCCGCGCCGAGGGAGTTGCCCACGATGACCACGTCTTCTCCGCCCAGTTCCTCGGCGAGGGCGAGGGCGTCGGTGGCCGCCGCCCGGCTGGTGTGGTCGTCGAAGGTGGTGTCGCTGTCGCCGTGGCCGCGCAGGTCCATGGCGGCGACCCGGTACCCGGCCTCGGCCAGCCCCGCGCCGACGAAGCGGAAGGAGTGGCGGTGGTCGAACATGCCGGGTACGCAGACCACGAGCGGGCCGGTGTTGTCGGCGCCGTAGAGGTCGTAGGCGATACGTCCGCGGGGACGTGTGAGGTAATGCAGCGTGTTCTCCCTGCTGTTTAGCTTTCCTTGATAACCATCAAGCTAATCGCATTAGCCAACCGTGTCAAGGGAGCCGGTCCCGGTTCTTCGAGGGAAGCGGTGGCCGCGGCGGGCCGAGGGCGTGCGACCTATGCCCCCACCACAGCCGATAGCGTGGGAAGGCCGGAAAACCGGATGGCTTTCCGTCGCGTCCGACCTACACTCCAAAGCAGATCGAGCCCCGTGGGGCTCGCCTTTCAACAGAGAGCAACACAGTGACCGACATCATCGACGAACTCCAGTGGCGCGGCCTGCTCGCGCAGACGACCGACCTTGACGCACTGCGCAAGGCGCTCGCCGATGGTCCGATCACCCTGTATTGCGGATTCGACCCGACGGCGGGCAGCCTGCACGTGGGCCACCTCACCCAGATCCTGACCCTGGCCCGCTTCCAGCAGGCAGGGCACCGCCCGATCGCACTGGTCGGCGGCGGCACCGGTCTCATCGGCGACCCCAAGCCCAACTCCGAGCGCCAGCTCAACTCGCTGGAGACCGTGCGGGGCTGGGTCGACAACCTGGGTCGGCAGCTGTCCGCGTTCCTGCGCTTCACCCCCGAGGGCGAGCAGCCGGAGCCGACCGACGCCGTCCTGGCCGACAACGCCGAATGGCTCGGGGAGATCAACGCCATCGAGCTGCTGCGCGACGTCGGCAAGCACTTCAGCGTCAACCAGATGCTTGCCAGGGAGACGGTGCGGAGCCGACTCGACGGCGAGGGCATGAGCTACACCGAGTTCAGCTACGTGCTCCTGCAGTCCTACGACTACGTTCAGCTCTACCGCCGCTTCGGCTGCACGCTGCAGACCGGCGGTTCCGACCAGTGGGGCAACATCACCGCGGGCCTGGACCTGGTCCGCAGGATGGACGGAAACGAGCCGCACGGCCAGGCGCACGGGCTGACCACGAACCTGCTCACCAAGGCCGACGGCACCAAGTTCGGCAAGACGGAGTCCGGCAGTGTCTGGCTCGACCCCGAGCTGACCTCGCCGTACGCCTTCTACCAGTTCTGGTTCAACGCCGACGACCGCGACGTGGTCCGCTACCTGAAGACCTTCAGCTTCCGCGACCGCGACGAAATCGAGGAACTGGAGCGCCAGACCGAGGAGCGTCCGCAGGCCCGCGCCGCCCAGCGCGTCCTGGCCGAGGACCTCACCGTCCTCGTGCACGGCGAGGAAGAGTGCCGAAAGGTCAAGGAGGCCAGCCTGGCGCTGTTCGGCCGCGCGGACCTGTTCGACCTGGACTCCCGTACGCTCGACGCCGCCCTGGCCGAAGTGCCCCGTGCCGAGGTCGACGGTTCCGTCGGCGGGCTGCTCGTGACCGACGCGTTCGCGCGGAGCGGCCTGACCCCGAGTAAGTCCGCGGCCCGCCGCGCCATCCAGGAGGGCGGGGCCTACGTCAACAACGTCAAGGTCACAGACGTGGAGGCCGTGCTCCGTCCCGAGGACGTGCTCCAGGGACGCTTCGTCGTGCTGCGCAAGGGCAAGCGCAACATCGGCGGCCTGGTCCTGAACGGCTGACGCGGCGCTCCGCGGGCTGGTGTCCTGCACCGGCCCGCGGAGCGGCTGGAGCCCAACGGGTTTCGAGCGGGAATCTTCCGGGCAGTATGCCGGTTGTCTGAACAAAAGCCGACGTAACAGCGCGGACCCGGTGTGAGTACCGCGCACGTCATAGGGGCTCGAACAAGCCGCCCGCCAGGGGCGACAGAGTCCCGGATCGCGCGGTCGACGCGCGTACCGGGCTCCGTCTTGACGTCTGCCCCCACCCTCCCTATACTCGGACGAGTCGCTGCGGGACGGCGAGCGGCCTTCGGGCCGGCTCGGAACCGGACCGGGTCCGGCGACACCCCTCCTCCCGAACAAGCCGGTTCGAGCACTGCTCTTCATCGGCTAGGCTTCCGGAGGCGCTTCCAAGGAAACACGGAAGCGGAACAGGAAACGGGCTTTACCCCGAACGGGAACACCACAAACCGCCGATTTGGCGGGGCGCGGAACACCTGATAAAGTAAAGACACAACAAAGCGGAAACGCACAACGCCTTCGGCGGAAAAGCTCACAGCAGCTTGTACACGAAGAGCGGTTGTTTCTTGAGAA
>NZ_LEKI01000224.1:0-6865 GCF_001029525.1 Nocardiopsis sp. RV163
GTTTTCGGCCCCGCCCTCCATGGGTGATCGGGGTGCCCTCATACTGCCCCTCGACCCCACGCGGAACAGGCACTCCTCCGGTGCCGGACCCCAACGTCGAGGGGTTTTCGGACAGATACCTAAACCCCGTTTCGGACTCAGCATCCGGCCGGAGAACCGCAGGTCACGGGAACCTCCCCGGGCCGCCCCGGGAAATCTTCGCACACCCATCGAACACACCTCCGCAAATACCGTCCTGAACAGGCAAAACGCGAGAGCCCCGACATCTCCCGAACCTGACGGGAAACGCGCCGGGAGCGGCGTTTGCCGGAATTCCGTGGCGAGCATCCTTCCTTCGGGAGCCGCGACCACACAGGCCGTTCTCCCAGGCCAGACCATCCGCTCCGACCTCCCCGAGCACCACAGACACCACCTTGGTCGAAGACCGGAGGAAACCACGACGTGTCCGCCCTCGCGATCGCCCCGACGTTTCTCAACGACTTCACCCGCCTCACGCCCGACGTCCAGCTCAACACCCTGGCAGTGATGCGCGCCTGCCAGATCGGCGAGGAGCCCGACCTGGAGTCCGTCGCGGGCGCCGCCGACCCGGGCGTCCGGGTCGTCAGCATCGCCCCCGACTGGTCCGGCGTCGTCGTCCCCGACGCCGGGGGCCGCGGCCGGACCGGTGACGGCGGTCCCGCCGACGGCACCCGCTACCGCCTGGTCACCGTGCGCCCGCGCGACGAGGCCCTGCGCTTCGCGCGCGACCTGCGTCCCGAGGCGCCGACCGGGATCGACCCCGCCGAGGCCGACCCCGCGCCCAGCGGCCCGCCCGAACTGGCGGGGGCCCTGAGGGCCCCCTTCGAGCAGTGGCAGCTGACCCTGCACCCCGACCAGCACCGGATCACCGAGGCGCACTACAACGGGTCCACGCAGGTCACCGGCGGCCCGGGGACCGGCAAGACCGTGATCGCGCTGCACCGCGCCGCCTACCTGGCCGAGCGCGACGCCGCCGCCCGCCCCGAGGACACCCGCGAGTCGGTGCTCCTGACCACCTACAACCGGGCGCTGGCGCAGTCCCTGGCCGAGCGGCTGGACCAGCTCCTGCCAGATCCCGGAGTGCGCGCCCGCGTGCGTGTGGCCACCGTCGACAGCCTCGCCCGCTCGGCCGTGCAGACCCACACCAGCGTGGCGCCCCGCATGGTCGGCAAGGACGAGCTGGCCCGGCGCTGGCGCGCGGTGGCGGTGGCAGACGGCCTGCCCTTCTCCGGCCGCTTCCTGGTGGACGAGTGGGAGCAGGTCATCCTCGCCAAGGGCCTGGAGCTGCTGCCCGACTACATCCGCTGCGAGCGCAGCGGGCGGGTGCAGCACCTGGCTCCCGAGCACCGCCGCCAGGTGTGGGAGACCGTGCGGCGCTACGTCGGCGCCATGAGGGTGGAGGGGATGTGGTCCTACCCCCAACTGGCCGCCGAGGCCGCGCGGATCCTGGGCCGCCGTGAGCCGCTGTTCCGGCACGCCGTGGTCGACGAGGCCCAGGACCTGCACCCGGCGCAGTGGCGGATGCTGCGCGCCGCCGTCCCGGAGGGGCCGGACGACCTGTTCATCGTCGGCGACCCGCACCAGCGGGTGTCCGACAACCGGGTGTCGCTGGCCTCGCTCGGCATCAACGTGCGCGGGCGCGGCCAGCGGCTGCGGGTGAGCTACCGGGTGACCCAGGAGATCCTGGACTGGAGCACGCCGATCCTGGACCGCCGCGCGGCCCTGGGCATGGACGACAACGCCGACACCCTGGCCGGGTACCGCTCGCTGCTGCGCGGTCCGGCGCCGGTGGTGCGCGGCTGCGGGGACCGCGCCGAGGAGCTCACCGCGCTGGGCGACCGGGTGCGGGTGTGGCTGGAGGCCGGGGTCGACCCGGCGGAGATCGCCGTGGCCGGGCGCAACCAGTGGGTGGTGCGCGACATCGCCAAGGAGCTGGAGGCCAGGGGCGTCCGCACCGCCCAGTTGGAGGACAGCGGCGCCGCCGAGGCGGTGCGCGTGGGGACGATGCACCGGCTCAAGGGCCAGGAGTTCCGGTGCGTGGCGCTGATCGGCGTCAGTGACCACCTGCTGCCGCCCAAGGCCGCCATCGAGGCCGCCGACGGCGACCAGGTGGCGCTGGAGCACGCCTTCCAGCAGGAGCGGACGCTGCTGTTCGTGGCCTGCACCCGTGCCCGCGACGCGCTGTACGTGTCGCACGTGGGCAGGGCCAGCCGTCTGATCGGCCCCGGTCTGTGACGGCGCGGGGGCGGGGCGGCGCGGAGACGCCGCACCCGCCCCCGTGTGCGGCGGCGCGGTCAGGCGCCGCCGTAGCGGCCGTTGAGGTCGGGGATGTCCATGACTTCGGTGCTGGCCAGCGGGTCGTCCACGTCCACGTCGGTGACGATCATGTACGGCAGCAGCAGCGGGGGCGGGAAGTCCGGCGTGAAGGTGAGCGGGATCCCCAGGACGCGCACGTGCATGCGGGTGATGTGCATCTGGACGGAACCGTCCATGACCATGGTGGGCAGGCCCAGGCTCATCCGGGTTCCGGCGTCCTCGAACCACAGCTCGGCGTTGACGAAGTCGGCCCGGCTCATGGTCAGCCGGATGTACCTGCGGGGCCCGTCGGGGGTGGGGCACTCCACCACGCCGTCGTAGCGGGCGCCGCTCATCGTCAGCCGGTCGGCGGTCAGGCCGGAGGCGCGGACCGAGCCGCTGGAGCAGTCGTAGGCGTCCTCCACCGGAACCTCGGGCAGCTCGCCCTCGTCCCGGGCCGCCCGGCAGGCGCGGACGGCTTCCAGGAACTCCTCCTCGGACCCGGCCGGGGCGGACTCACCGGTGCCCGTCTCGCACTCGTCCGGGTTCGCCTCCCGGTCCGGCCCGTCCTGCTCCGGAGCCTCCCCGGGCTCCTCTTCCCCGGGCTCCTCGTCCTCGGGCCGTTCGTCCGCACCGCCCCCCTCGCCCGCGCCGGGCCCGGTGCCCGGTTGCGTGGGCGGGCCGGTGGGACTCGCCGAGGGCTCGTCAGAGGGGGAGGGTGAAGGCGAGGGCCGCGCCTCCTCGTCGCCCGGGGGCAGGAACCAGTCCCAGGGCCAGTCGGCGGGCGCGGCGGCGCTGGCCAGGGTCACGGACAGTGCCAGGGGCAGGGCGAGCGCGGCCAGCGGCCGGGACGGAGGCGGGGGTTCGCCGACGGCCCCGCCGGGTGTCGCGGGACGGGCGCCGCTGTCGGGAAGGGGCCCCGCAACACCCGCTTCGGGCACGGTCTCGGCGGGGACGGCGGGGACGGCGGGGACGGCTGCCGGAGGTTCCTCCACGACCGCGCGCCCACCGGCCTCGTCGGTCGCTTCGGGGCCTCGGGGGTCGGCGGCCCCGGAAACGCCCGTGTCGGGTGTCGCGGGACCGGCGGCGCCGCCGCCCGCGGCACGGCGGCCTCCCCGGACGCGCCTTCGGCGGCGGTCCACGTGGGGCGCCCACGCGAAGACGAGGGAACCGCCGACGATGCCGAGCAGCATCCCGACGACGAAACCGCCGAAGTTGGAGGTCACGAAGGACACCAGGCCGAGCATGAGCCCGACCACCCCGAAGAAGAGGTGCTGCGCGGGCTGGAACCAGCTCAGCGCTCCCAGGGTGATCAGCAGCACCGCGATGAGCGGGCCCGACACACCGGCGACACCGGTGTAGGCGATCAGGTCGATGGGCAGGATCAGGCTCTGCGCGGCAGGCGCGACCAGCAGCTCGACTCCGGCGGCGACGAGGAGGAGCCCGCCCCAGAACGGGCGTCCGCGCCGCCAGTGGCGCAGGCGAGCCCGGCCACCGCGGAGCAGGGTCAGTGCGTGGGCCACGGGATCAGAAGCACTCGTGTTCGCCGGGCCGCACGGCCAGGCTCAGACCGGACAGTTTCAGGGACCCGGAGGTGACCGCCCATGTGGTCAACCGCATGTCGGAGACGGTGATGCTCTGGGACTGGAGGCCGAAACCGCCCGCCGGCCCCTGGCCGCCCTCGGCCCTGTCCAGCGTGCTGGCGTCGCGGCCGATCTCGATGGAGCCGAACTCGGCGTCGCCCTGGAGCTGCTCGATGTCCAGGACGAGGTTGGTGCCCTCGACCGGGGTGGACTCGCCCGCGGTGATGACGAGGGTGGCCCGGCCGATGGGCAGGTCCCACAGGGAGGACATGCACAGGTCGGTCAGCTCGGCTGAGCCGACCGAGGACAGGCCGACCGGGCGGGAGGAGCCGTCGACCGATGTGGCGGCGTCGCCGTACTGGGTGAAGCCGGTGCCGACGAGCTGGTCGGCGGACATCTTGAAACTGTCACCGGACACCGCGAAGGAGGCGGCGAGCAGGCCCTGTGTGGTCATGCCTCCGAGGACCGCGGCGGCCGCGAGCCCGGGAACGGCCAGGAGGGCGAACCTGCGCCAGCGCGTTCCGCCAACGGCTTCGTGCGGCTCATGCGCGTCCTGAGGCGCCTCGGAAGCCTCGGAAGCCTCGGACGCCTCGCCGGAAGCCTTGGGCATGAGTACCTCCAGTGTTCCGCCGCCCGTGAGCGGCGAGGGGGAGCCGAACTTGCGCCGAGGCACGCCACGTGTGTTACATGGAACACACCCTACTCGGCGGTAGTGACGAACATTACAATAGTTGTTGTCACATTTCTAGATGGCGCATTCAATGTTGCGGGCCCTTATCCGGCGCACTACGGGAGACCGCGACTGACCTGGAGAGAGACCCACCGTGCCCCCAGAGCGCAGCACAGACCCCACCGTCACCACCAGCTCCTCCGCCCCCACCTCCCGAGCCGCCGCCGAAACCACGACCGGAACCAGGGCCGAGACCGGGTCCCGGGCCGGTGAACGCGCCGACCGCTTCGACTACGACGTCCTGGTCGTGGGCTCGGGGTTCGGCGGTTCGGTGAGCGCCCTGCGCCTCACCGAGAAGGGCTACCGCGTCGGCGTCCTGGAGGCGGGACGCCGCTTCACGCCCCAGACGCTGCCCTCCTCGTCCTGGGACGTCCGCAACTTCCTGTGGGCGCCCAAGCTCGGCGTGTACGGCATCCAGCGCATCCACCTGCTGCGCGACGTGGTGATCCTGGCGGGCGCCGGCGTCGGCGGCGGTTCCCTCAACTACGCCAACACGCTGTACCAGCCGCTGGACCCGTTCTTCGAGGACCCGCAGTGGCGGCACATCACCGACTGGAAGTCGGAGCTGGCGCCGTTCTACGACCAGGCCCGCCGCATGCTCGGTGTGCGCGCCAACCCCACCGTCACCCCCTCCGACGTGCACATGAAGGCGGTCGCCGAGGACATGGGCGTGGGGCACACCTTCCGCCCCACCCCGGTGGGCGTGTGCTTCGGCGACGGACGGGACGGCGACGGCGCCAGGGCCGAGCCCGGCGCGTCCGTGGGCGACCCCTACTTCGGCGGCGCGGGCCCCGAACGGCGGGCCTGCACGGAGTGCGGGGAGTGCATGACCGGATGCCGCCACGGCGCCAAGAACGCCCTGACCGAGAACTACCTGTACTTCGCCGAGCGCGACGGAGCCGAGGTGCACCCGCTGACCACCGTCGAGCGGCTGCGCGAACTGCCGGACGGGGGCTTCGCCGTCGACACCGTCAGGACCGACGCGCCCCGGCGGCGGTCGCACGCCCGCACGTTCACCGCCCGCCAGGTGGTCGTGGCCGCCGGGACCTACAACACCCAGACACTGCTGCACCGCATGCGCGACTCGGGCGCGCTGCCCCGTCTGTCGGCGAGGCTGGGCGCGCTCACCCGCACCAACTCCGAGGCGCTCGTCGGCGCGATGACCCGCCGGGTCCGGCCGCAGGAGGACCTGACCCGGGGCGTGGCCATCACGTCCTCGATCCACCCGGACGAGAACACCCACATCGAACCGGTCCGCTACGGCAAGGGCTCCAACGCGATGGCGCTGCTCACCGCGATGCAGGTGCCCGGCGGCGGGCGGATCCCGCGCTGGCTGAGGTTCCTGGGCCTGGCGGCGCGCCACCCCGTGGTGTTCGCCCGCAGCCTCTCCGCACGCCGCTGGTCGGAGCGGACCATCATCGGCCTGGTGATGCAGTCGCTGGACAACTCGCTGACGACGTCGGTGCGGCGGGGGCCGCTGGGCGGAAGGAGGCTGACCTCCCGGCAGGGCCACGGCGAGCCGAACCCGACGTGGATCCCGGCCGGGCAGGAGGCGGCCACCCGGCTGGCCGAGCGCATCGACGGCTTTCCCGGGGGCACGGTGGGCGACGTGTTCAACGTCCCGATGACCGCGCACTTCCTGGGCGGCTGCCCGATCGGCGACAGCGCGGAGACCGGCGTCATCGACCCCTACCACCGGTTGTACGGCCACCCGGGCGTCCACGTGGTGGACGGCTCGGCGGTCACCGCGAACCTGGGGGTGAACCCGTCGCTGACCATCACCGCGCAGGCCGAGCGCGCGATGTCCATGTGGCCCAACAGGGGCGAGGAGGACTCCCGGCCGGAGCAGGGCGAGCGGTACCGGCGGGTCGGGCCGGTGCTCCCGGCGTCCCCGGCGGTCCCGGCCGGGGCCTTCGCCGAACTGCGGTTCACCGTCCCGCTCCCGCTCACGGTGGTCGGCTCGCAATCGCCGTCGGAGGACGCGGTGATGGACGCGGAGCCGCCGTCAGCGGACGCGGCGGTGGACTAGGAATCGCCGTCGGGGGCGCGGTGACCGTCGGCGAGACGGCCGGGGCCGCCGGGGAAGACGCGCGAACTTGAGGCCGGTGTCCCGGGCCGGGTCGTCCACAGGCACGGCGGACGTCCCGGTGGCGTCCGGGCAAGCGGTCTGGGCTGGATCCCGGGGGTGCCGCGTGCCGCTCCCGGGCGGGCGCTCCGGCCCCGAGTCCCAGTGTCCCCC
>NZ_LEKI01000225.1:0-6854 GCF_001029525.1 Nocardiopsis sp. RV163
GGGTCGGACTTGGCAGGGTGTGAGGTGACCGCCCGTTCCTCTCAACGGAGAGAGCAGTACATGCCGACTTCCGTCCTCCCCAGCACCGCCTCCCTCGCCGATCGCGCGCGGGCCGCCCTGGACCGGTGCCGCGTCGCCGCGCCCCAGGAACCGGCCGGGGCCGACGGCTCGGCCAGGTCTCCCATCACCGGCCAGGACCTCTTCGCACTGGGCCACGAGTCCGCCGCCGACGTCGAGCGGGCCGTCACCACGGCCCGGGAGGCCTTCGCCGCCTGGCGCGACACCCCGGCCCCGGTGCGCGGACAGCTCGTCCACAGGCTCGGTGAGCTGCTGCGCGAGCACAAGGCCGACCTCGCCGAGCTGGTGACCGTCGAGGCGGGCAAGATCCGTTCCGAGGCGCTGGGCGAGGTCCAGGAGATGATCGACATCTGCGACCTGGCCGTGGGCATGTCCCGGCAGTTGTACGGGCGCACCATGCCCTCCGAGCGGCCCGGGCACCGGCTCATGGAGACCTGGCACCCGTTGGGGGTGGTCGGCGTGATCACCGCCTTCAACTTCCCGGTGGCGGTGTGGTCGTGGAACACGTGCGTGGCCCTGGTGTGCGGCAACACCGTGGTCTGGAAGCCCTCGGAGCTGACCCCGCTCACAGCGCTGGCCTGCCACGGCCTGCTCATGCGCGCGGCCCGGGAGGTCGGCGCGCCCGCCGAGGGCCTGCACCGGGTCGTGCTGGGCGGCCGCGAGATCGGCCGGGCGCTGGCCGACGACCCCCGGGTGGCCCTGCTCTCGGCCACCGGCTCGACCGCCATGGGCCGCGAGGTGGCGCCCCGGGTGGCCGCCCGCATGGGCCGCTACCTGCTGGAACTGGGCGGCAACAACGCGGCCGTGGTCGCCCCCTCCGCCGACCTGGACCTGGTGGTGCGCGGCAGCGTCTTCTCCGCCGCGGGCACCGCGGGCCAGCGCTGCACGACGCTGCGCCGCCTCATCGTGCACGAGGACGTGGCCGAGGAGGTCACCCGGCGGATCGTGGACGCCTACAAGCAGTTGCGCGACCGTGTCGGCGACCCCTTCGCGGAGTCGACGCTGGTGGGCCCGCTGGTGGGCGAGCGCGGGTACGCCGCGATGCGCTCGGCGCTGGAGCGCGCAGCGGCCGAGGGCGGCCGGGTGCTGGTCGGCGGAGGCCGCGTCCTGGAGGAGGAGGCCGCCGACGCCTACTACGTCGAGCCCGCGGTGGTGCGCATGCCCGGCCAGACCGCCGTCGTGCGCGAGGAGACCTTCGCGCCGATCCTGTACGTGATGCCCTACCGCACGCTGGAGGAGGCGGTGGAGCTGCACAACGGAGTGCCCCAGGGGCTCTCGTCGTCGATCTTCACCCAGGACCAGTCCGAGGCCGAGCGGTTCCTGTCCGCGGCCGGTTCCGACTGCGGGATCGTCAACGTCAACATCGGCACCTCCGGCGCGGAGATCGGCGGGGCCTTCGGCGGGGAGAAGGACACCGGCGGGGGCCGCGAGTCGGGTTCGGACTCCTGGAAGGCCTACATGCGCCGGGCGACCAACACGGTCAACTACGGCGGAGAGCTGCCGCTGGCCCAGGGCGTGAGCTTCCTCTGAGGAGCCCGGTGCCCGTGCCCCGCCGGAAGCGGGCACCGGCGGCGCAACAAAAAAATTGCGCGCGATCATGTTGCGCGCAACTGAATTCTGTTACGGTGGTGCCCACCGAACGGCTCCGCACGCGCAGGAGGGGACACCGTGGCCGACGAGCAAGGGGAGAACCCCCTCGCCCTGGACAACCAGCTGTGCTTCTCCCTCTACGCGGCCTCCCGGGCCATGACCGGGCTCTACCGGGAACTGCTGGGCGACCTGGAACTGACCTATCCCCAGTACCTGGTCATGCTCGTGCTCTGGGAGCGCGGGACGCTCACCGTCAAGGAACTCAGCCGGGCCCTGCACCTGGACTCGGGCACGCTCTCGCCGCTGCTGCGCCGTCTGGAGTCCGCCGGGCTCCTGAACCGCGAACGCAGCTCCACCGACGAGCGCGTCGTCGAGGTCTCGGCCACCCCGAAGGGCGACGCGCTGCGCGCACGCGCCGAGGAGGTCCCCGAACGGGTCATG
Organism: Nocardiopsis sp. RV163; assembly: GCF_001029525.1. Classification (NCBI taxonomy): domain Bacteria; kingdom Bacillati; phylum Actinomycetota; class Actinomycetes; order Streptosporangiales; family Nocardiopsidaceae; genus Nocardiopsis; species Nocardiopsis sp. RV163. Next base: position 2,110 of record NZ_LEKI01000225.1, read on the forward strand.
TGCTCGGCCGGACTGCCCCGGGAACGGGCCAGGGAGCTGCAGGAGGCGCTCGGGCTGCTCACGCGTTCGGTGGAGACCGCCTCCCGCGGGCGCGGCCCGTGCTGAACGGGGCCGCAGGCCCCATCCCCACCACCACACCGATCACGGACCACGAAGGAAAGAGGCAACCATGGCCTACGACGTGATGTACACCGCCAACGCCACCGTCACCGGAGAGGGCCGCAAGGGCAACGGCCGCACCGACGACCGCCGCCTGGAGGTCGACCTGTCCGTGCCCAAGGGCATGGGCGGCGACGACGGCCCCGGCACCAACCCCGAGCAGCTCTTCGCGGTCGGCTACGCCGCCTGCTTCCACGGCGCCCTCAAGGCCGTCGCCCGCAAGGAGAAGGTCGATGTCGACGACTCCACCATCGACGCCCAGGTCAGCCTGGGCAAGGCCGACGACGGCATGACCCTGGCCGTGGCGCTCACCGTCACCGTTCCGGGCGTGGACCAGGCCAAGGCCGAGGAACTGGTCGAGGGCGCGCACCAGATGTGCCCCTACTCCCGCGCCACCCGCGGCAACATCGAGGTGACCCTGACGGCCAAGACCGCCTAGCGGCACCTGCGCGGGTCCCCCGGGAGCCCTCCCCGGGCGGCCGCCTCGTCCGGGTCCGAGGGGCTCCGGAACCAGGGGGGAGGGCGCGGTGCGCGCACTCCCCCCTTCGCGTGCCCGAACGTCCCGGCCTCCGGCGCCGGCCCCCCGCACACGCACGAGGGGCCGGGAGGGGGTCTCCCCCTCCCGGCCCCTCAAGGCCTCACGGCCCCGCTCAGGCGGCCGTGTCCAGCAGCAGCAGGCGGTCCAGGATGTCCTGGAGGGTGACCAGGCCGATCACCTCGCCGTCCGACTCCACCAGGGACAGGTGGCTGCGGCTCTCGCGCATGATGCCCATCGCCGCGTACATCGGCGTCTCCGAGGCCAGCGTGAGCACCGGCCGCATCAGATCGGCCGCGGTGGTCCCCTCCGAACTCGTCAGCGCCTCGCGCACGTGCAGCACGCCCACGGGTTCGGCGCCGTCCATCACCACCAGGCGCAGGTGCGTGGACTCCCGCGACACCTGCTTGATGTCGTCCACCGTCGAGTTCGGGGACACCGACGCGATCTCCCCGCGCGGCGTCACGATCTCGTTCAGCGGGCGGGAGTTGACCTCCAGCGCCGTGGCCAGCTGGGCGCGGCGCTCGGGGTCGAGCGCACCGGCCTTGGCCGAGTGCTCCACCAGCTCGCGCACGTCGTCGGGGCCGTGGCCGGAGGACATCTCGTCCACCGCCTCCACGCCCAGCCGGTGCAGGCACCAGTTGGCCATGCCGTTGAGCATCAGCAGCAGCGGACGGGTGAACCACATGAACGCCCGCATCGGCACGGCCAGCATGATCGCCGACTTCTCCGGGTGAGAGATCGCCCAGGACTTGGGCGCCATCTCACCCACCACCAGGTGCAGGAAGGTCACCACGATCAGCGACAGCACGAACGAGACCACGTAGCCCACCGCCGCCGGCAGGCCGCCGAACAGCGGCTCCAGCATGTGGTGGACGGCGGGCTTGGAGATCGCGCCCAACGCCAGGGCGCACAGGGTGATCCCCAGCTGCGAACCGGCCAGCAGCAGCGACAGGTCACGGGCGCTCCTGACCGCAGCGCGTGCCGAGAAGCTGGATTCGGCGGCCTCCTCAAGCCGGTAGCGGCGCGCCGCCACCAGAGCGAACTCGATCGCCACGAAGAAGGCGCTCAGCGCGATGATCACCGCGGTCAGCGCGAGCGCCACCCACACGTTCATGTCACTCATGCCGACGCCTCCTGCGACTCGTTGCCCTGGACCTCGTGCAGGCGCAGCTCCACGGTGTGCGGAACGTGCCTCTGCACCGCGCTGACGACCATGGTCAGCCCCATGTCGGGGTCCTCGTCGTGCGCGCTGGGCGGCCTCGGCAGGGCGATGGAGACCCTGTCACCGGCCTCGGGGAGCCGGTGCAGTTCGTGCACCACCAGTCCGCCCAGGGTCTCGTAGTCCCCCTCGGGCAGGTCGTGGCCCAGCAGCCGCTCGACCTCGTCGATGTGCAGCGCGCCCGGGACCATGTAGGAGCCCTCGCCCTCCAGGTAGGAGGGAGACTCCTCCGCGGGGCTGTGCTCGTCGGCGATCTCGCCGACCAGCTCCTCGGCCAGGTCCTCGGTCGTGATGACACCGGCCAGGCCGCCGTACTCGTCCACCACGCAGGCGAACTCCTCGCCCGCCTCACGCAGTTGGCTCAGCGCGGAGGGCAGCGGCAGCGACGCGGGAAGCATCACGGTGCGCCGTGCCACCTCGCTGACCTTGGTGTTGGCCAGGTCCCGGTCGCCCAGCGCGAGCACGTCGCGCAGGCAGATGACGCCGACGATGTCGTCCACGCCGTCGCCCAGCACCGGGAAGCGCGAGTGGTCGGAGGCCATCAGCTCCACGACCCGGCTGACCGGGTCGCCCTCCTCCACGGTGGCCACCTCCGGTCGCGGGATCATCGCGTGCCCGGCGGTGCGCTCGTGGAAGTCCAGGGTGCGGTCCAGCAGGGTGGACAGTTCCGGCGGCAGGTCGCCGCTGGCCTTGGACTCGGCGATGATGCTCTCCAGGTCGCGCGCGGTCGCCGCGTGCTGGACGTCCTCGACCGGTTCGATCCGCACCGCCTTGAGCAGCAGGATCGCCGCCTGGTCGAACAGCCAGATGACGGGTCCGAAGATCTTCAGGTAGATCCCCGTGGACAGCGCCAGCCGACGCGCCACCGGCTCGGGCCGGGCGATGGCCAGGTTCTTGGGGAAGAGCTCTCCGAAGACCATCTGCACGACGGTGGAGAACAGCAGGGCCAGGACGGTGCCGATGGCCACGCCCGTCCCCGTGGGGATCCCGGCGAGGCCGAGGAGCTCACCGACGCCCTCGCCGATCATGGGCTCGGCCACGTAACCCACCAGCAGGGCGGTCACGGTGATGCCCAGTTGGGCACCGGAGAGCATGAAGGACGTCCGGTTGGTGATGCCCAGGGCCCTCTGGGCCCCGGCGTCGCCGGCCGCCGCCTTCGCCCGCAGTCGCGAGCGGTCCACGGCCATGTAACCGAACTCCTGGGCGACGAAGTAACCCGTCGCCACGGTGATCAGGAAGACCACCACGGTCCCGAAGGCGATACTGAGGATGGTGCTCGTCATCGGGCACGCACCGCCTGGTTCCGCTTCGGGTTCGGACTCCTACGAGGGTGCGCGCCCTTCGTAGAAGGGGGCTCGTCGTCTGTGTCGCAGCGTCCACTCAGGACGCTGCCGGTACTTCGGGACGGGTCCACTGTTCCTCTCTCTGCGCCTGTTGCGCTTTGTGGTGATATGTGACTACCAGGGATAAAGACGATCGGCCTGGGGCTATTGTTCCCCGGCGGTCGGTGTCTCCGGGGCGGTCAGTTCCCGGCGGGGGCGTCGGCCTCCCCGCCCAGTCCGGCCCACTCCCGGCGGCGGGCCTCGGCGAGCGCGATCGCGGTGGCCACGGCCACGTTGAGCGATCCCACCCGTCCGATCTGGGGAACGTAGGTGACGGCGTCCGCGCCCGCCAGCAGGGCGGGGGAGCAGCCGTGGTCCTCGGCGCCCACTGCCAGGCACACGTCCGGCTCCAGGGGAGCCGCGTGCAGCGGCAGCGCGCCGGAGGCCAGCTCGACCGCGACCACCCGGTACCCGTCCGCGCGCGCGGCGGCCAGGGCGTCCGCGGTGGAGGCCGACCGGGTGTGCTCGACCTTGGCGGCGGTGCCCAGGGCGGTCTTGCCGACCTTGGGATCGTCGGGGTCGGCGCTGTTGCCGGTCAACCAGAGTCGGTCGACGCCGAAGGTCGCAGCCGTGCGCAGGATCGAGCCCAGGTTGTAGGGCTGGGTGACCGATTCGACGAGAAGGGCGAGTCGCCCCTCGGTGCGCCTGCGCCACTGGCGGTTCAGGCGTTTGACGTCCGTGGGACGCAACTGCGTGCTCAACTGCGGTGTTTTCCTCGGCGGGTGTTCCCGGGCTGGTCCCGGAGGCCATCTGTTCGCCACAGAGTACAGGTCACCGTGCGTGGGCGCACGCATGACCTGTGACACACCGCGGCAAAAGCCGCTTCAAGCCACGGAACGGCGCACCGCGAGCACCCTGAAACCCGCGCGGGAGGCCACCCGTTCGGCGGGCAGGCCCTGCTCGTCCAGCCACTTCTGCAAAGAGTCCGAGCCCAGGTGGCGCTGGACCACGAGGTGGGCGACGCCCCCGGGGGTGAGCCGCCCCAGCCACGTGCGCAGCATGGAGTGCAGCACGCCCTTGCCGACCCGGATGGGCGGGTTGGACCACACCGCGTCGAAGGGGCCCAGCAGCTCCTGAGCGGTCACGTCCTCCCCCGCACGCGCGTCATCCCCGGACGAGCCCCGCTCCACCGACAGCCCGCCCTCGGTCCCCACCACCGCGAACCGCGCGTTGTCCAGCCCGTGATCGGCGGCGTTGCGCCGCGCCAGCCCCACCGCCCGCGCGTTGACGTCCACGCCCAGCACCCGCGCCCCCGGCGCGCGCGAGGCCATCGTCAGGGCGATGGGCCCGTAGCCGCAGCCCAGGTCGAGCAGGCGCCCGCCCTCGGGCGGCGCCGGGACCGACTCCAGCAGCACCCGCGTGCCGAGGTCGACCTTGTCGGGGGAGAACACGCCCCGGTCGGTGCGCAGCCGCAGGTGCAGGTCCGGCAGGACCAGATCGGCGGTGG
>NZ_LEKI01000226.1:0-6748 GCF_001029525.1 Nocardiopsis sp. RV163
CCCCCGTTCCGGACGCCCCCGCCTCCCCGAGCCCGGAGCCGCCGGAGGCCGAGGCGACCACGGAGGAGGGTGTGGTCCCCGGTCAGTACGGGGGCGAAGGGGCTCCTGACGGGACAGCGGGTGCGCCGGACAACGGTGTGCCCGCGGAAACGGTGCGCGACCCGTTCTCCGCAGGCGCGGCGGGCCACGGTGTCCGCGGCCCGGCGACGGTGGCCCACGGCGCCACCGGGTTCCACGGCGCTCCGGAGGCGCAGGACGGCCCCTGCGCCCGCGCCAGGCTGCGCCAGGGCCCGTACCTGGACAACGACCACTGGACGATGGTCCCGCTGGACGCCGACGACGACCCCTCCACCACCTCCTCCAGTTCCGCGACCTGGGAACTCCCCGAGGGAGGCGGGGTGCGCTGGGCGGGGCTCTACTTCTCCGGGACCGGGACGCCCGACGCCCCCTCCGTGCGGATCAAGGGCCCGGGCATGGCGGACTACCGCACCGTCGAGGCCACGGGCGACCGTGTGGCCGAGCTGCCCGGCTACCCCGCCTACCAGGCGTTCGCCGAGGTCACGGATCTGGTGCGGGCCCAGGGCGGCGGCCAGTGGTGGGTCGGCGACGCCCCCGTGCGGGAGGGGCGCGGCCACTACGCGGGCTGGAGCCTCGTGGTCGTGCTGGAGGACCCCGGGGTGGGCACCCGAAACCAGGTGATGGTCCTCGACGACACCCGGGTCTCCTTCCACGGCGACGGAGGCGGCCCCTTCGCGGTGTCGGGCCTGCTGCCCGCCGCCGTACCCGCCCGGATCGACGTGGTGGCCTGGGAGGGCGACCCCGACCTGGGCGGGGACCGGGTGACCGTGGACGGTACGGCGGCGGCGCCGGTCGGCGGCCACGGTCGGGCGGACAACGCGTTCACCGGATCCGCCCGCGGCGCGGTGGGAGACCCGCTCGCGTTCGGCACCGACGTGGTCCGATTCGACTCAGTACTTGGCCGAGAAACGGACATCCGAATCCTGACGGAACAGGACGCCGTGATGGTGGGGGCGGTGGTCCTGACGGCCCCCATGCGTAGTTGAGGCACGGTGTTCCACCCACCCGTCCGGGCCTGTCCGGCCGCTGCGAAGCCCCGGACCCCTCCGGAAAACCGCCTGTGCGTAGCAGTCCGATAACTCTGTGTACCCATAAGGGGCACGCAAAACCAGACAGACTTGGCTAGGCTGTGGCCCGGCCATGGACATGGCCCAGAGACAACAGGGAAGGGGGTCGGTGCCAGTGGACCGCTGCGCGTTGTTCGTTGACGCGGGGTACCTCCTCGCGGACGGCGCGATGGCAGTGCACGGAACCCGCAACCGGGACTCCGTCTCCTGGGACTACACCGGTCTCGTCCAGTTCCTCAACGAGGTCGCGCGGGACCGCACCGGCCTGCCGCTCCTGCGCTGCTACTGGTACGAGGCGGTCGCCGACGACCGGCGGACCCAGGAGCAGGACGGCATCGCCGACATCCCCGGTATCAAGTTCCGCGGCGCGCGGATAAGGCCCGGCCGCCGCGAGGGCGTCGAGAGCTACGTCCAGCGCGACCTCACCACGCTGGCCCGTACCGGAGTCCTGTGCGACGCCGTCCTGGTCAGCGGGGACGAGGACATGGCGCCGGTCGTCGCCGACGTACAGGACATGGGCGTGCGCGTCACCGTCGTGCACGTCTCCGTCGAGGGCAACTGGACCATCTCCCGGGCCCTGCGCCGCGAGTGCGACGACCTCATCGAGATCGGCGCGGGCCACCTGCGCCCGCACGTCAACCTGCTCTCCAGCGGGGGCTCCACCCAGGAGACCGCGGCCAAGACCACCACGCCGTTCTCCAACGGCCGCGCCCGCTCGGCGCCCGAGACCCCGAGGCAGCCCGTCGCGGCGGCGCAGCCCGGCGGCAACCGGGTGGAGTCGGCCTCCTCGTCGGCCGTCGGCCTGGACGCGATGTTCGCCGGAACCGGCGGCCAGCCCGTCCCCCAGGGCAGCGCCATGGACCAGTTGCGCGCCATGCGCAGGTCCCTCGCCCAGCAGCGCGGCGGCGACCACCTGGCCGGGCCGAACACGGACAACCAGCAGTCCGGCCCGATCGACGCCAACGGCTTCCCCTCCGGCGGCCAGGTCCCGCCGAACGTGGGCGGCAACGGCGCCTATCCGGGCGCCTCCATGACCGGGGGGCACCCGGCGCCGGGCGGCCAGGGGGGCTACCCCGTCACCGGGGGGCACCAGTCGCTGCGCGGGGCCGACCAGGGGGGCTACGGGCTGCCGGGGAGACAGGCGCCGCCACCCCAGCAGCACATGACGGGGCCGCAGCAGTCCTTCACCGGCGGAACCGGGCCGCAGCAGTCCTTCGCCAGCGGGACCGGGCCGCAGCGCTCGTTCCCGCAGGAGGGGCAGCCCCCGCAACCGGGCCAGCACGGGCAGCCGGGACACGGCCGACCGGGGCACGCGCCACCGCAGAGGAGCGCGCCGCCCCAGGACCCCAGGTTCGGTCCGGGGGACAACCCCGGCTTCGGGGGTGCGAACGACGCAAACCCTACCTATGGGACCAGTACGGAAACTGACACCGCCCAACGCGGTGGGGCGGCCCCCTCCTACGGGGGACCGCAGCCTACTGGTCCCGAACACGACAGCCGGTTCTCCACCGGCGACCACGGGGAACCGCGTCCCAGTCCTGGATATCCCCAGCAGACGCGTCCCGCCACGCATACCGTTGACGAAGCGGTGCATGTTGCGCACAAAGAAGGGAACGACTTCGCGGAGTCGATCGCCCGCGAGGCGCCCGCCCTGTGGGTCGAGGCCGTCCTCGCCCGCAGGCCCCGGATGCCCTCCGACCTGGAGGCGCGTCTGCTCCAGGGTTCCTCGCTGCCGATCGACCACCTGTTGCGTGACGAGGTCCGGGACGGACTGCGCCAGGGGTTCTGGCAGGCACTGGAGCGTGCCAGGCCCTGAGATCCTTGCGCGGGGAGTGCGAGTAGGTGATGGGGGCGATGCGGTTGACCCACGTGACGACGGCAGAACTCGACCGTTTGGAATTCCACGCCGTCCGGTCCGGTGAGCACGGACGCGTCGCCGCCCAGCTCATGGACCTGGCCAACCGGGTCGACGCCGGAAGCGAGATCTCCCGCGCGGAGCTGTTCGTGCGCGCGGGGGAGCAGTGGGAGATCGCCCAGGAGTTCGAGCGCGCCTGCTCGGCCTACCAGAGGGCGATCGACGACGGCGGCCCCACGGTGATAGACGCGCGGGCCCTCAGCGCCGGTGCGCTGCTGCAGCTGAACGAGGTCGGGTCGGCCTACGCCCACCTCGAACGCCTGGAGAACGAGGAGCCCTCGGGGCTCCAGACCTACATCCACGTCGCCGAGGCGCTGTACGCGCACGACGACCTGGAGGGCGCTGAGCGCTGGGCCACGGTCGGCGCGCACCGCTTCCTCGGGCTGGACTCCTCGCCCTACGTCCACGACCTGCTGCTGGAGCTCCTGCGGATCCGGTTCCGCGTCCGCGTCGACCTGGACCTGGACGAGGACGACCTGGACCGGCGGCTCGACGCCGGGTGAGGGCCGCTCCGCGTTCGTCCGCCCCCGCGGCCGACTCCGGCCGCTGCGAGTGAGGTTTCCGACGTTTCCCCTCCCGGGGCCGCGACACGCCCGGGACGACCCCGCCCGGAGCCCTTTTCCGCGCCGCCCCGATGCCGCGGCCGCACGACCGGGTACGCCAGGTTCCGCGAAGCCGCACGGCCCCCGTGCGCGGGCGTTGCGGGCCGACTGGGGCGGCGGCGCGGGCGGGGCCGGGTGCGGGCGGCCCCGGCGACGACCTAGGCTGTGTCGGGCCGCCTCAGGGCCGCCCCGGCGGGGTGCTCCGCCCCCGCGCCGACGGGCCTCCCAGAGCCGCTCATACCACGCCTCCAGGGTGTGTTCGACAATCGTCGAAGAACCTGAGAAATCGATGACACGCCATCATCTTGCGGTGTTCCAACGCACCATCCCCTAGATGTAGTATCTCTCCCGCTGGTGGTTCACCCTTCGGGGTGAGGCAGAGGGGACCCGGTGCCAGCCGGGCCGTCCCCGCAGCGGTGAGTGGACGAAGAGGCCGTCACAGGTACCGGGAACCCCCGCGGAACCCCCGGTGCCGTGGTCCCCGCGCACCCGCCACCGGTGACGCACACCTGAGTGTGTGCCGACGACGGGGCTTCGAGAACGAGCCGCCGCGGCCCGCCGGCCGGACGACCGAGCGCACCCAGTGCGCCGGTCCGCCGGGAGCGCCGCGCGAACCTCGCTTCTCGTCCCCTCCCCGCCGGGACTCTTCTATCGAGGTTGGAGCCGCTGTATGACCCTTGACGTCGAGGCCGTGCCCGCATCCGTTCGGTCCAGCAGGGACGGCAACCCCCCCGCCGCCGCCGTCGACCGGATCGAGCACGTCGTAGCCGAGGCCTGTGCGCGGCTCACCGGTGTTTCGGCGGACAAGGTCCTCACCGAGGCCCGTCGCGGCTTCTACCCCGGCATCTCCGACGCCGAGGTGGAACTCGCCCTGGTCATGGCGGCCCGCAGCTTCGTGGAGGTCGACCCGGACTACTCCTACGTGGCCGCCCGCCTGCTGCTGGACAAGCTGCGCCGCGAGGCCCTCACCTTCATCAGCGGCGCCCCCGACGCAGCCGGGCAGTCCGAGATGGGCGAGCGCTACGCCGCCTACCTCGCCGCCTACGTCGGCCGCGGCATCGACCTCGGCCAGCTCGACCCGGCCCTGGCCAAGTTCGACCTGGCCCGCCTGGGGGCCGCGCTGCGCCCCGAGCGCGACGAGCAGTTCACCTTCCTGGGCATCCAGACCCTCTACGACCGCTACTTCCTGCACAGCGACGAGGTGCGCTACGAGCTGCCGCAGGCGTTCTTCATGAGGGTGGCCATGGGCCTGGCCCTCAACGAGGACGACCGCGAGGCCCGCGCCATCGAGTTCTACGAACTGCTGTCCTCGTTCGACTTCATGGCCTCCACGCCCACCCTGTTCAACTCGGGCACCATGCGGGCGCAGCTGTCCTCCTGCTTCCTCACCACCGTGGGCGACGACCTCCAGGCGATCTTCCACGGCATCAGCAACAACGCGATGCTGTCCAAGTACTCCGGCGGCCTCGGCAACGACTGGACCCCGGTGCGGGGCCTGGGCTCGCACATCCGCGGCACCAACGGCAAGAGCCAGGGCGTCGTGCCGTTCCTGAAGATCGCCAACGACACCGCCGTCGCGGTCAACCAGGGCGGCAAGCGCAAGGGCGCGGTGTGCGCCTACCTGGAGACCTGGCACATCGACATCGAGGAGTTCCTCGACCTCCGCAAGAACACCGGTGACGAGCGCCGCCGCACCCACGACATGAACACCGCGAACTGGGTTCCGGACCTGTTCATGCAGCGCGTGGAGCAGGGCGGCGACTGGACCCTGTTCTCGCCGGACGAGGTCCCCGACCTGCACGACAAGTACGGCGCCGAGTTCGCCGAGGCCTACGCCCACTACGAGGCCGAGGCCGCCGCGGGCCGGATCAAGGTCTCCAAGACCATCCCGGCCGTCGACCTGTGGCGGCGCATGCTGACCATGCTGTTCGAGACCGGGCACCCGTGGATCACCTTCAAGGACCCGTCCAACCTGCGCTCGCCGCAGCAGCACGTCGGCGTGGTGCACTCCTCCAACCTGTGCACCGAGATCACGCTGAACACCAGCGCCGACGAGGTCGCGGTCTGCAACCTGGGCTCGGTCAACCTGGCCCAGCACACGGGCCCGGACGGCCTGGACGCCGAGCGCCTGCGCCGCACCGTCCGCACCGCCGTGCGCATGCTCGACAACGTCATCGACGTGAACTTCTACACGATCCCCGAGGCGCGCCGCGCGAACATGCGCCACCGCCCCGTGGGCCTGGGCCTCATGGGCTTCCAGGACGCGCTGTTCAAGCTGCGCACCCCGTTCGCCTCCGACGGCGCGGTCTCCTTCGCCGACGAGAGCATGGAGCTGATCAGCTACTACGCCATCGAGGCCTCCATGGAGCTGGCCGCCGAGCGCGGCTCCTACGAGAGCTTCGAGGGCTCCCTGTGGAGCCGGGGCGTGCTGCCGATCGACTCGCTGCGCCTGCTGGCCGAGTCGCGCGACGGCGACCTGGACATGGACCGGGGAGAGACCCTGGACTGGGACTCGCTGCGCGAGCGCGTCAAGGCCACGGGCATGCGCAACTCCAACGTCATGGCCATCGCCCCGACCGCGACCATCGCCAACATCACCGGTGTGAGCCAGTCGATCGAGCCGGTGTACCGCAACCTGTACGTCAAGTCGAACATGTCCGGCGACTTCACCGTGGTCAACCCCTACCTGGTGCGCGACCTCAAGGCCCGCGGCCTGTGGGACGACGACATGGTCTCCGCGCTGAAGATGCACGACGGCAGCCTGGGCGCCGTCGACCGCGTCCCGGCCGACCTCAAGGCCCTCTACGCCACCGCGTTCGAGGTGGACCCCGAGTGGCTGGTGGACGCCGGTTCGCGCCGCCAGAAGTGGATCGACCAGGCCCAGTCGCTGAACCTGTACATGGCGGCCCCCAGCGGCAGGAAGCTGGACTCGCTGTACCGCCGCGCGTGGCGCTCCGGCCTCAAGACCACCTACTACCTGCGTTCGCAGAGCGCCACCCACGTGGAGAAGAGCACGCTCAAGGGCACCGACGGCCGCCTGAACGCGGTCGCCGCCACCCCCGCCGCCCCGGCCGCCTCGCCCGCGC
>NZ_LEKI01000227.1:0-6603 GCF_001029525.1 Nocardiopsis sp. RV163
ACTGGGAGGACTGAAGGGGTGGTAGGTCTGCCCCTCCTCCGGTCGGGCGCGGCCCTCCCCGGAGGCGCGTGCACCTGACGAGTGCGGCGGCTCCGGGAGGGGCTCCTCGGGACGCGCCCGACCGGAGGAGGGGCAGACCTACCACCCCTTCAGTCCTCCCAGTCGTTCCACTCCTCCAGCTCCTCCCGCTGGGCCCGCTCCCACCGCTCCAGGGCCTCCCGTTCCCGGGTGAGGCGCTTCTGCACCGTGGCGATCTCGGGGCCGAGGATCGTGTTCCTGAAACCCCAGTTGATCTCCTCCGCGGTCAGCAGTTCGATGCTGTCCGCCGCCCAGCGGCGGCCGGGGACCGCGCCGGGGTTGCAGCGCAGTGTCCAGCCGGGGTTCGTCCGCTGGAACTCCTGGAGCACGGCGTCGAAGGTGCGGGGTTCGGTGTGATCGGGCATGGCCTCACCTGGGGGCGATCCGGGAACCGTTTCGAGGAAGCGGCTCGTGCGGTCGGCACCCAGCACACTAGACCCGTGCCGCCTCCCCGTCAGGTGTTTCGCGGAATTCTTTCGCGTGTGCTGGCGCCCCTCGGAGGGCTCCGCCCGCGGCAGCGCCGGTCAGCGCAGGTACGAGGCGCCGTTGACGTCCAGGACGGCGCCGGAGGACCACACGGCCTCCGGTGAGGCGAGGTAGCGCACGGCCGCGGCGACCTCTTCGGGGGAGGCCACACGCCCGAACGGGCTGTCGGCGCGCACCCGGTCGGTGAGGCGCTCGGCCACGCGCTCGGTCTCCACGAACCCCGGAGCGACGGAGGCCACGGTGATGCCGTGCGGGGCCAGGGCCACGGCCAGCGACTGGCCCAGGGAGTGCAGGGCGGCCTTGCTCGCGCCGTAGGCCGGGTGGTCGGGCTCGCCCCGGTAGGCGCCCCGCGATCCGACGTTGACGATGCGGCCGCGGACCCCGTGGTCGATCATGTGCCGGGCGGCCAGGTAGCTGGTGTTGGCGGCGCCGAGCACGTTCACGTCCAGGGTGGTCCGCCAGGCCCGCTGCCACTGCTCGTAGGAGGTCGTGGCCAGGGGGTGGGCGGTGTTGACAGCGGCGTTGTTGACCAGGACGTCGAGCCCGCCCAGGTGTGCGCTCGCCCGCCCGACCAGGTCGGCCGCCGCGTCGGGATCGGCGATGTCGGCCCGGAGGAGGACGTGCCCCCGGCCGGGGAGCCCGGCCAGGGTGGCCTCGGCCTCGGCGCGGCGGGTCGCGTAGTGCACGGCGACCCGGTCGCCCAGCTCAGCGAACGCGGCGGCCACGGCCCGGCCGATGCCCCGGGCGGCGCCGGTGACCAGGACGGCGCGCCCCGCGCGGCCTTCCCCCTGGTAGCGGCGGTCGGGCTGGGAGAGGTCATCCGATGGCATGCGGGGCACTCTAGCCCCTCGCCCGGCCGTGCGCAGATTCCGGGGCCGCGGAGCCCACGGCCCCCACCGGTCTCGGCCCCTGTGCGCCGGACGCGAACCGCCGGACGACGCGGATCCCCTCATCGTGACCGCATGGTCCAGAACCAGTACGCTGAACGGATGGCGCGACCTCGTGAGTTCGACGAAAACCGCGTGCTTCTCGCTGTGCGCGACGAGTTCTGGGACAAGGGGTACGCGGCGACCTCTATGGACGACCTGCTGCGCGTGAGCGGGCTGGGCAAGGGCAGCCTCTACGGGGCGTTCGGGGACAAGAGGAGCCTCTTTCTTCGGGTGCTGCGGGAGTACGACGACGCGAACCTGCTGGCACTGCGCGAGCGCCTGGCTTCCGCGGCGAAGGGCGTCGACGTGGTGCGCGAGTTCGTCCTCGGCATGACCGGTGACCCGACCGGGGCGGCCGCGCGCCGGGGCTGCCTGCTGGCCAACAGCAACGCCGAGCTCGCCGCCAGCACACCGGACGTGGCCGCCGAGGCCCGCCGCAGCTACGACGCGATCACGTCCGTCCTCACGGCGGCACTGGAGCGAGCCCGGAGCGAGGGCGACCTCGATCCCGGCGCCGACCCTGCCGAGACCGCCCGTGCGGCCCTCGTCGCGCAGCTCGGTCTCATTGCCCTCGGACGCACCGGCATGGACGTCGGCGCGCTGACCGTCATCGCCCACTCCGCCCTGGCACGGCTGCTGCCCGCCCCAGCTCGGTAGCGGCGCCCCGCCGACGAACCCGTAACGCCGCTGTCCGCGGTCGGCGCGGCATTCCGCGGCGTGCCCTCAGACCGGGCGCCGCGGCCTCCGGGGGAGCGCACTTCGCCCGCGGGCCCTTCCGTGTGCCGCCGGTCGGACCGGTCCGCGACCGGCGGGTTCGGGATGCCGCCGCGGACGGGGTGAGCTCGGGACTTGGAGCCTGGGCGCTTCGCCGCGAGCCAAATATTGACTAATCGGTCCATAATGGAGCTATGATTCTTGACGTAACAGTCCATAACTGGAGGGAGGGCGGCATGGCCGTCTTGGAAGGCAAGATCGCCGTCGTCACCGGGGCGAGCACCGGCATCGGGTTCGCGACCGCTCGCGCGTTCCGTGACGCGGGCGCCACGGTGTTCGTCACCGGTCGCCGCAAGCACGTGCTCGACGCAGCGGTCGCCGAGCTCGGCGACCGCGTGACCGGCGTGGTCTGCGACGTCTCGGTGCGCTCCGAGCTGGACGCGTTCTACGGCACTGTGCGGGACCGGGCCGGACGCATCGACGTGCTGGTCGCCAACGCCGGTATCGGCGCCACGGCCCCGTTCGGCGAGGTGACCGAGGAGCTGATCGACTCGCTGTTCGCCACCAACGTCAAGGGAACGATCTTCACGCTCCAGCAGGCGCTACCGCTGCTCAGCGACAACGCTTCGGTGATCCTGACGGGCTCGACCGCCTCCTCCCGGCCCAACCCGGGACTTGAGGTCTACGCTGCTTCGAAGGCCGCGATTCGCAACCTCGCTCGCGGTTGGGCCCTCAGCGCGCGTGCGCACGGCTTCCGGGTCAACGTCGTGTCCCCCGGCGGCACACGCACCCAGGGTCTGCTGGAACTCCTCACACCCGAGGCGCTCGAACAGACCGAAGCCTCCGTCCCCCTGGGCCGGCTCGCCGAGCCCGAGGAGATCGCCGCCCTGACGACGTTCCTCGCCTCGGACGCGTCGAGCTACGTCAACGGCGCCGAGTTCCACGCCGACGGTGGATACGCCCAGGTGTGAGCGGCCGCGCGTACGGGCCGGGGCTCCTGCCCCGGCCCGTACGTCCTCCTCGCGGCCCTCGGCGCCCTGGACGAGGCGGCGGCAGGACTCGTCGTCGACGGCCCCGTCCGGCGTGTGCGCGCCGCCGGTCGCCCAGGCGCGCGGCAGCGGCCTACCCCCGTGGCCGGACCCGGGCCCTCGCCGCTACCGGCCGCCGGTCGCCTGCGCCTCCCGACCCGTGCCCACGTCGAAGGCGGCGTCGCACGCGTCCCGGACGGCGTCGTCGTGCGTGGCGATCACCACCGCGCAGCCCTCCCGGCTCATCTGGCGCAGCACCTCCACGACCATCGCACCGTTGTCGCGGTCCAGCGCGCCGGTGGGCTCGTCGGCCAGCACCAGTGAGGGCTGCTTGACCAGCACGCGCGCCAGAGCCACGCGCTGCTGCTCGCCGCCCGACAGCCGGTGCACCTTCTCCCGCTCCCGTCCGGCCAGTCCCACCCGTTCCAGTGCCGCGGCGTGGCGCGACCTGGTGTCGCAGCGCTTGACGACCGCGAGGTTGGCCCGCACGGACACGCTCTCCATCAGGGCGTAGTCCTGGAACAGGTAGCCGAGTTCGTCGGCGCGGAACCGCCGCCGCCCGCCCGGCCCCAGACGGGTGAGGTCGGTGCCCCCGAAGAGGATCCGGCCCGCGCTGGGCCTCTCCAGCAGCCCCATGCAGTTGAGCAGGGTGGTCTTGCCCGATCCGCTGGCGCCCACCAGCGCCAGCGTCCGCCCCGCCTCCACGGTCAGGTCCAGTTCCTGCCACAGCACGCGGGAGCCGAAGGACTTGGTGAGCTTCTCGACGGTGATCATGCTGCCTCCCGGGGGTCTCAGGCCTGCGAGGAGCCTTCGCGGACGATACGGCGGTGGAAGAAGGCGAGCGCGCCCAGGGTCAGGGCGAGCCCGGTCGCCGCGATGGCCGCGGCGTAGAGGGGTTCGAGGCCGCTGGTCGGCACCGCCTCGGGCGGTGGCATCCTGGCTGGGTCGCGCAGCGCCCGCAAAGCGGTCAGCGAGTCCCACGCGGCCCAGCCCGTGAAGCCGAGCGCGATCCCGGCCTCGACGGCCAGGAAGCGCCGGTGCGCGGCGAGGAAGCTCCACCCGCTGATGTGCCGGGCGAAGACGGTCTGGGCCCGGGTACGCGTGTGGATGACGCACGAGGCGATGCCGGTCAGCAACAGCAGCGCGGTACCGGCGGCCAGGTTGAACGCCTCGACGCGCAACAGGTTCAGGTCGGCGGCGTGGGCCGCGGCCGCCTTGTTCAGGATCGGCTGGACCGCGTTGACGTACTCGGCCATCCGGGGGTCGGCCTCCCGGGCCCGCTCCACCACGCCCGGGTCGGGGAACAGCACGGCCTCGTGGGTCATGTAGGTGACGTAGGCGCTGTCGGAGAGCACGGAGCCGTTTGGCAGGGCGATGACCACGGGGTCGCGCAGGAAGGGGGGCTCCTGCTGGGCGAACGGGGCGCGCGACCCGTAGGTGAACACCGTCTGTCCGTCGGCCGCGGGCAGCACCTCGACGTCGGCCCCGGGTTCCTCGCCGCCGTTCTGGAGGCGCAGCCAGTCCGGCATCGCCCGCTCGATGTCCTCGCGGTGGAAGGCGTGCGCCCGCGGGAGCAGGACCCGGACCCGGTCCCCGGAGGCGGCGGGGCCGTAGCGCTCGCCCGAGGGGGACACGATCTCCTGCTCCTCCAGGTAGGTGTCGTTGACCACGAGCACGTCGAAGCCGGGCCGCCCGGACCCGACCGGCACGACGGACTCGGGCGCGTGCTGGTCGGCGATGACGATCCGGCCCTCCCGGTCGGCCCGGCGCAGCCAGGGGCCCAGGAGGGAGTTGGCGCTCTGGGGGTCCTCCAGACCGACGCTGCCGTTGAGGGTGGCGTGCGAGGTCCGGCCCGTCCGGGCGAAGAACTCCAGGGAGGCCCGCTGCTCCCGGGTGGTCTGCGCCAGGTGGACGACCGACCCGAGGACGGCGAGCACCAGGAGCAGCACTGGCACGCGCACCAGGTAGGCGCCCGCCTGGGCGGCGCGCTCGGGTATGCGGCCCTTGAGCGCGGGCAGGATCGCGGTGGTGTGCACCAGACCGAGCACCGCGGCGTGCACGGCCACGGCCACGGCGGCGAACCCCCCCGCGAACACCAGGGCGATCAGGGCGAAGAAGCCGAGCTGGTTCCAGCCGTTGTAGAGGCCCAGACAGACCAGGGCGACCAGGGCGACGCCGGGCAGGGCCGCGCCCCACAGCCGGGCGACCCGGCCCAGGTCACGCAGCAGGATCCACCCGTAGGAGCGCCCCAGCAGCCGCTGGACGGCGTAGTCCCGGGAACCGAGCAGCACCCCCGCGCCGACCCCGGTCACACCCGCAAGCAGCGCCAGGGCCAGGACGTTGAACAGCGGGCCGCCCAGGAAGGACTGCCACAGCCGCGCCTGGCCGCCGCCCCCGTCCGGGCGCAGGCCGTGCTCGGCGAGCGCGTCGGTGAGCGCCCGCGCGCTCTCGGGCGGGCCGAAGACCAGGTAGTAGCCGCGTGGGCTGCGTTCCGCGAGCCCGTCGACGGGGTGGACGCGCAGCTCGGTGGCCGGGTTGAAGGACGGGTAGCCCCCGGTCAGCCAGTCCGCGTACCGGGAGTCGGGGTCGCCCACGGCCAGGTACAGGTGCGACAGCGACTCGGGGGCGCGCACGTCCGGGGCGGTGAAGCCGATCGCCACGCCCTGCTCGGCGGCGACGCGCTCGACGGTCTCCGCGACCCGGCCGCTGTCGGAGGTGCCCTCGTCCTCGACGATCCACACCACCGCCGAATGCTGCGCGGTGGGGATCGTCAGCTCCCACGTGGCCAGCAGCAGCGCGGCGATGAGCGCGGCGAGCAGGAGGAAAGCGGTGTGGGCGAAGGCGATGGTCCGGTTGGGCATGGTCTCCTGGCGCGGTCGCGGACACGGGGGCGACCCGCTGACGGGCAGACGTCAGCGGGTCCGTCGCGGTCGGTTACCCGCAGTGCCTCCAGTAGCTCTCGTTGTTGGACAGGGCACGCGGGGCCGACGCCCGGGAGGTGTACCCCGGCAGGTACGCCGCGGACGTGACGGTGTACCTGCCCACCGCCGTGGAGCCGTGGCAGCGCGACCCGTGGAAGTAGTCGGAGTACACGACCGATGAGGTGAGCCCGTGGTACCACGTCCCGCCGCCGACGTAGCTGACGGCCGCCGCGGCCGCGCCCGCGGTCCCGGCGGTGAGCCCGGCGGCGATCGCCAGGGTCGCGGCCGCCCGCTTGAGGGTGTGGGGCATGGTGTTTCCTCTCCTGGCCTTCACCGGGGTTCTCGGGGGAGGTCCTTCGCGGTCCGCTGTGAGGGGTCGTGTCGGCTGGCGGTGGAGACCGCCCCGCCCGCGCGTCGGGTCGCCGGAGGCGGAGGGGCGGGAGCCGT
>NZ_LEKI01000228.1:0-6558 GCF_001029525.1 Nocardiopsis sp. RV163
GAAGCCAACACCGCGATGCCCGACACCCACGGACCGCACCTGATCCGCGGGGCCTCGCGCCCCTCGGGAGCGGTGGTGCGGCAGGGCTGTCAGGAGCCGCCGAGCAGCAGGTAGAGCACGGCCATGCGCAGGCTGACGCCGTTGGCGACCTGCTCGGTGACGGTGCAGCGGGGCGAGTCGGCGACCTCTGCGGAGATCTCCATGCCGCGGACCATCGGGCCGGGGTGCATGACGATCGCGTCCTCGGGCATGCGGGACAGGCGCTCGCCGTCCAGACCGTAGTTGCGGCTGTACTCGCGCGTGGACGGGAAGAACGACTCGTGCATGCGCTCGGCCTGTACGCGCAGCATCATGACGACGTCGGACTTGGGCAGGACGTCGTCGAGGTCGTAGGAGACCTCGCACGGCCAGGTGTGCACCGAGACCGGCAGCAGGGTGGGCGGCGCGACCAGGGTGACGTGCGCGCCCAGGGTGGTGAGCAGCAGCACGTTGGAGCGGGCGACCCGGCTGTGCAGGATGTCGCCGACGACGGCCACCCTCAGCCCCTCCAGGCGCCCCAGGCGCGAGCGCATGGTGAAGGCGTCCAGCAGGGCCTGGGTGGGGTGTTCGTGGGTGCCGTCGCCCGCGTTGAGGACGGACCCGTCCACCCAGTTGGCGAGGCGGTGGGCGGCGCCGGAGGCGCTGTGCCGGATGACGACGCCGTCGGCGCCCATGGCCTGGAGGGTCAGCGCGGTGTCCTTGAGGCTCTCGCCCTTGGAGACGCTGGAGCCCTTGGCGGAGAAGTTGATGACGTCCGCGGACAGGCGCTTGGCGGCCAGCTCGAAGGATGTGCGGGTGCGGGTGGAGTCCTCGTAGAAGAGGTTGACCACGGTGCGCCCGCGCAGGGTGGGCAGCTTCTTGACGGAGCGGTCGCCGACCTGGGCGAGTTCGGCGGCGGTGTCCAGGACGAGGGTGGCCTCGTCGCGGGAGAGGTCGCCGGCGGAGAGCAGGTGGCGCATCAGTCGTTCTCCTCGGTGGCTCCGGGGTGCTGGGAGGGACTGGGCCGTAGGCCTCGGTTGAGGGTGGTGGAGGGTGACGGGCGGGACGGGCCGAGCAGGACCGCGTCGTGTCCGTCGGTCTCCTCCAGGCGCACAATGACGCTCTCCCGCAGCGAGGTGGGCAGGTTCTTGCCCACGTAGTCGGCGCGGATGGGCAGTTCGCGGTGGCCCCGGTCGACCAGGACGGCGAGCTGGACGGCGCGGGGGCGCCCCAGGTCGCCGAGCGCGTCCAGGGCGGCGCGGACGGTGCGGCCGGAGAAGAGGACGTCGTCGACGAGGACCACGACGCGGTCGTCGAGTCCGCCCTGGGGGATCTCGGTCCGGCCGAGGGCGCGGACGGGGGCGGAGCGCAGGTCGTCGCGGTACATGGTGATGTCGAGCGAGCCCGCGGGGACGGTGAGGTCCTCCACCCGTTCGATCCGCCGTGCCAGGCGGTGGGCGAGCGGGACCCCGCGCGAGGGGATGCCCAGGAGGGTGACGCCCCGGCCCCCCTTGGTGCGTTCGAGCACCTCGTGGGCGATGCGGGTCAGCGCCCGGTCGATCTCGCTGCCGTCGAGGACGGCGCGGGTGCCCTCGGGCACCTCGGGTGCGGGGGAACCGCCACCGGTGTCACCGGTCGTCGGTTTTTGCGCACGCAAAGTAGTGACTCCCTTCCCTGCCTCACTGAACAGGTCGTTAAAGGACGTCGATCGGAGCCACGCTACCAGCGGCGCTCGCGACCCCCGCGAGGCGGTCGATGACCCGAGGTCACTAATGTGACTCTGGTCACACCACAAGCGAACGCGTAACCCCTGAAATGTGGTCATGTCGCCACTCAGTGGATACGGCAACGAAGGGGTCGAAACCTGAAATACCCAGGAGGAACGGGCTTTTCATGCCATCGTGATGCACGACTCGTCCCGTTCGGTCATGACATGAGAGGTGTCTCACTTACGCACGGTTTGGCCACCGATTAGTCGCGTTTCACACCAACGGCTTGACCTGGAAGGCAGACCCCCCTACCGTCACTGTCTGTAACCACTGCCGGGTGGGGTTGCATCCCGTGACCATCCGCTGGACCGCCCAGGCGGCCCGCCGAGTACGAGCGGACGTCCCCCCACCACGCCAGCCACTGTCACGGCCGGGAGCGACAAGAAGATGCCATCCGAATACGCGAAGTCCCTCGGTGCGCGACTGCGTGCCATCCGCACCCAGCAGGGCCTGTCCCTGCACGGGGTGGAAGAGAAGTCCCACGGCCGCTGGAAGGCCGTCGTGGTGGGCTCCTACGAGCGCGGCGACCGCGCCGTCACCGTCCAGAAGCTCGCCGAGCTGGCGGACTTCTACGGCGTGCCGATGTCGGAGCTGCTGCCGGGCGGCGCGGCTCCCACCCCGCTGGGCCCCACGCCCAAGCTGGTCATCGACCTGGAGCGCATGCAGCAGCTGCCGCAGGAGAAGGCCGGACCGCTGTCCCGCTACGTCGCCACGATCCAGAGCCAGCGGGGCGACTACAACGGGCGGGTGCTCTCCATCCGCCAGGAGGACCTGCGCTCACTCGCGGTCATCTACGACAAGTCGCCCGGGGACCTGACCGAGGAACTCATCAACTGGGGCGTCCTCGACCCCGAGGCGCGCCGCGCGGTCGACGCCTTCTGACCGGTACCCGGACGCCGGGGCAACCGGACAGATCCGCACCCGCTCGACGAGAGCCGGCGGCCCCGACGGGGGGCGCCGGCTCTCGTCGTGTCCGCCCGGCCGGGGACTGGCCGGGCGGACGGGGCCGGAGCGGCGCGGCCGGACGTGGGGCTTCCCCTCCCCAGCCCGGCCGCGCCGCCCTCCCGCCGGAGGGGGTCCGGCGGAGTGTGTCGAACTCCTGTTCGACAAGATCCAGTTAACCCCAGGCCGCCGGGCCCGTCAAGGACCCCGCCCGGCGCCGCGCGCACCCCGCCCGCGCGCGAATCCGCAGGCCTGCGGAAGGTCCGGGGAACTACCCTTGGCCCGTGGTAGCCGATACCGAGTTGCGCGAGCTGGCCCCGCCCGCCTTCACGCACGCCGTGCCCGCGCTGCTCCAGGTGTACGAGGCCGCCATGCGGCCGCCCCCGGAGCAGCTGCCCGGGCGCGCCTCCGTCATGAGGGGCCACGCCCGCAATCCGGGCTTTCGCGCGGTGGTGGCCGTGCGCGGCGGCCTCCCGGTCGGCTTCGCCTACGGCTTCCACGGACGCGGCGGCCAGTGGTGGCACGACACGGTGGCGGAGGGGCTGCGCGCGGGCGCCGGGGCCCGTCAGACGCGCCGCTGGCTGGACGACGCTCTGGAGGTCGCCGAGGTGCACGTCCACCCGGACGCGCAGAACCGGGGCGTGGGCCGCGCCCTGCTCCACGCCCTGTGCCGTGGCAGGCCCGAGCGAACAGCGGTGCTGTCCACGCGTTCGGGACCGTCCGCGGCGCGCCACCTGTACCGCTCGTGCGGGTTCACCGAGGTGCTGGAGGACTTCCGCTTCCCCGGCAGCCCCGGTCAGCCCTTCTCGATCATGGCCGCCCGGCTCCCTCTGACGGGCTCCGGTGACCGGAGATCTCCCGGTAGATCTGCCTGGTGGCCGTGGACCGGTTCGAGGTGATGAAGTGGATGCCCGGCGCGCCCTCGGCCAGCAACCGCTCGCACATGCGCTGGGCGTGCTCGATGCCGAAGGCCCGCACGGACTCGGCGTCGTCGCCGAAGGAGGCGAACCTCTCGGCCAGGTCGGCCGGGAAGGGTGCTCCGGAGAGCTGCTCCGAGCGCGGGATGAACGAGGTGCGCACCACCGGGAAGACCTCGGGGATGATCGGCACCTCGCAGCCGCGCGCGGCCACCCGGTCGCGCAGGCGCAGGTAGTCCTCGGGGTCGAAGAACATCTGGGTGATGGCGTAGTCTGCGCCCGCCTCGCACTTGCGCACGAAGTGGTCGGTGTCGGTCTCGACGTCGTCCGAGCGCGGGTGCTTGTAGGGGAAGGCGGCCACGCCCACGCAGAAGTCGCCGCTGTCCTTGATCAGGCGCACCAGCTCCTCGGCGTAGGTCAGCCCCTGGGGGTGGCGGATCCACTCCCCGTCCGGGTCGCCGGGCGGGTCCCCCCGCACGGCGAGCATGTTGGACACGCCGGCGTCGGCGAGGCGGCCGACGAGGTGGCGCAGTTCGGCCACGGAGTGGTCGACCAGGGTCATGTGCGCGACCGGCAGCAGTGTGGTGTCGGCCGCGATGCGCTCGGTGGTCTCCACGGTCAGCCCGCGCGTGCTGCCGCCCGCGCCGTAGGTGACCGAGACGAAGGCGGGGCCGAGGGCCTCGATCTCCCTGATCGCGCGCCACAGGCGCTCCTGCGCCTGGGGCGTGCGGGGCGGGAAGAACTCGAAGGAGAACATCGGCTCGCCCGCGTCGAGGAGTTCTCGGATGTGACGCGGCCTGGGGGCCGGGCCCCGGGGCGCCACAGGGAGTGTCGGTGCAGCCAGCATGCGCACCAGCTTAGGTCAGACACCCCCGCGGCGGAGGGGCCGTCCCACCCTGTGAGACCCGTGGCGCTCACCACTCTGTTCTGGGGCCTGCGCCTGGAGAGCGGCCGGGAGGTCGCTGGCGCACCGGCCAGGCTGGGCGCGCGGGCGCCGCTGGCGCCGGTGTCGTTCGTGCTGGTGGCCAGTCGCGAGCGGCCCGGAGGGGCGGAACCGGACCGGGCCGCGTCCGACAGCCGATAACCTGCGGTTCATGGTGCCTTCCTCTTCCCCGTCCGCCTCCGCCGTCTTCGCGGTCCGCTCCGGCGTGGACCGCGAACTGACCTCCTTCTGCGCCGACCACCGGGCCCAGCTGATGGAGATCGGGGAGGAGCTGGCTCCGGCCATGGACGCGCTGGAGGCGATGATCTCCGGAGGCAAGCGCCTGCGGCCGACCTTCTGCTACTGGGGGTGGCGGGGCGCGGGCGGCGCGGCCGACGACGAGCGCGTGGTGCGGGCTGCGGCCTCCCTGGAGTTCCTCCAGGCGTGCGCGCTCGTCCACGACGACGTGATCGACAACAGCGACACCCGGCGCGGCCTGCCCGCCACGCACAAGCGTCTGGCCAAGCTGCACGCCGACCAGGGTTGGAGCGGCGACAGCGAGGGCTTCGGCCAGGGCGCGGCCATCCTCATCGGCGACCTGTGCCTGGCCTGGTCGGACGAGATGTACCAGGCGAGCGGCTTCCCGACGGAGGTGCTGAGCCGGGGGCGGCGCCCCTTCGACGCGATGCGCACCGAGGTCATGGCGGGGCAGTACCTGGACACACTGGAGCAGGTGCGGGGCACCGGCACACGCGAGGCGGCGCTGCGCGTGATGCGCTACAAGTCCGCCAAGTACACGGTGGAGCGCCCGCTGCACCTGGGCGCGGCCCTGGCGGGCCGCCACGAGGAGCTGGCCGGGGTCTACACCGGCTACGGCATCCCGCTGGGGATCGCCTTCCAGCTCCGCGACGACGTGCTGGGCGTGTTCGGCGACCCGTCCACCACCGGCAAGCCCGCCGGGGACGACCTGCGCGAGGGCAAGCGGACGCTGGTGGTGGCCGAGACCCTGGCGCGCGCCGGAGCTGCCGACGCCGAGCGGTTCCGCTCGCTGCTGGGGGCGCCGGACCTGTCGGTGTCCTCTGTGGAGTGGATGTGCTCCCTGATCGAGGGCTCGGGCGCGCTGGCCGCGTGCGAGGAGATGATCGCGGAGTACGCAGACCGGGCCGTAGCGGCCCTGGAGAGCCCCGAGCTGGACGAATCCGCCCGCGAGCCGCTGCGCCAACTGGTCGTGGCCGCCACCTCGCGCTCCTCCTGAGGCTCCTTCCCCAGGGGACTTTCCCGGGTCCGCGCCCGCCGGGGGCCTGTTGTGCCCGTCCGCCCGCTCCGATTGAATCGCTGACACGGCATATCGCGAAATCGGGGAGTCTCCCATGTCTGGGCACACCGTTTCCCGCGGTCCGGTCGACGCGGGTGAGAGAGCCCTCGCACCAGACCTGGCACGCGGGTTCATGCTGCTGTTCATCGCGCTCGCCAACACGGCCTGGTAGTGGTCGGCGCGCTGTCGGCGACCGGTAAGCGCTCGCTGTCGGCCTACCTGGCCCAGTCGGTGCTGTGCGCGCCGCTCCTGGCGGCCTGGGGCCTGGGGCTGGGCGGCGAACTCGCCTCGTGGTCGATGGCCCTGTTCGCGGTGGGCGTGTGGCTGGTGACGGTGGCGGCGTCCTACTCGCTGGAGCGCGCGGGCAGGCGCGGACCGGCCGAGGCGCTGCTGTGCCGCCTGGCCTACCGCCGCCCGGCGGCGCGGGGCGCTCCGGAGGCGGAGGAGCCCGGGAACGCGTCGGGTCGGCACGGGGACCGGCGGACGGCGGGCGTCCCGGGCCCTGACCCCGGCGGCGCCGACCCCGCCGCACCCGACACCTCGGCGCAAAAAGGCGCGTGCCGCTCAGTGTCCGGCACGCCCTCGTAACGCAGGATGGGGTGTCATGGGCGACGATCACACGACAAACCACACCATAGGGGTGACGGGGGCGACGGGGTCGGCGCCGCCGGGGTC
>NZ_LEKI01000229.1:0-6552 GCF_001029525.1 Nocardiopsis sp. RV163
GGTGGGGACGTAGGGGGGGTTGCTGATGAGCAGGTCCACGCGCCCGTTGAGCCGGGGGAGGGCGGTGCGCATGTCGCCGTGGTGGGAGGTGACCCGGTCGGCGTGGCCGCTGGCGTCGATGTTGCGCCGGGCCCAGGCCAGGGCGTCGGGGTCGACCTCGACCGTGTGCACGCGCGAGCGCGGCACCTCCTGCGCGATGGAGATGGCGATGGCTCCCGAGCCGGTTCCGAGGTCGACCACCAGGGGGTCGGCGACGTCCATGGCGCGCAGGGTCTGGATGGCCCAGTCCACCATGATCTCGGTCTCGGGGCGGGGCACGAAGACACCGGGTCCGACGCGGAGTTCGAGGTAGCGGAAGTAGGCGCGGCCGGTGATGTGCTGGAGGGGTTCGCGGGCCTCGCGCCGGGAGACGCACTCCCAGTAGCGGGCGTCGAAGTCGGAGTCGGCGACCGTGTGCAGCTCCCCTCGACGGACACCGTGCACGAACGCCGCGAGTTCCTCGGCGTCGGCGCGAGGTGAGGCCACGCCCGCCTCCGCGAGTCTGCGCGTCGCGCGGGCGACCTCGTCGAGCAGGACGTTCATGACGACTGAGCCGCTTCGAGCCTTTCCTTGGTGTCCGCGTCCACCAGGGCCTTGACGACCCCGCCTAGTTCCCCGTCGAGGACCTGGTCGAGGTTGTAGGCCTTGTAGCCGACCCGGTGGTCGGAGATGCGGTTCTCGGGGAAATTGTAGGTGCGCACGCGCTCGGACCGGTCCACCGTGCGGACCTGGCTCTTGCGCTCGGCGGCGGCCTCGGCGTCCGCGCTGGCCTGGGCCTCGGCGTAGATGCGGGCGCGCAGGATGCGCATGGCCTGCTCCTTGTTCTGGAGCTGGCTCTTCTCGTTCTGGCACGAGGCGACGATGCCGGTCGGCAGGTGGGTGATGCGCACCGCGGAGTCGGTGGTGTTGACGCTCTGGCCGCCGGGCCCGGAGGAGCGGTAGACGTCCACGCGAAGGTCCTTCTCGTGGATCTCGACCTCGATGTCCTCGGCCTCGGGGACGACCAGCACACCGGCCGCGGAGGTGTGGATGCGGCCCTGGGACTCGGTGACGGGGACGCGCTGCACGCGGTGCACACCGCCCTCGAACTTGAGCATCGGCCACACGCCCGCACCGGGCTCGGGGGTGCCCTTGTTCTTGAAGGCGATCGTGATGTCCTTGTACCCGCCGAGGTCGGAGTGGGTGGAGTCGATGACCTCGGTCTTCCAGCCCTGGCGCTCGGCGTAGCGCAGGTACATGCGCACCAGGTCGCCGGCGAAGAGGGCGGACTCCTCACCGCCCTCGCCCGCCTTGACCTCCATGATGAGGTTCTTGTCGTCGGCGGGGTCGCGGGGGACGAGCAGGACGCGCAGGCGCTCGGTGAGGCGCTCGGCCTCCTCCGTCAGGCGGTCGGCCTCCTCAGCGAAGGAGGAGTCCTCCGCGGCGAGCTCGCGCGCGGCGTCGATGTCGCTCTCGACCCCCTTGAGCGCGCGGTAGGTCTCGATGATGGGGGTGAGCTGCGCGTAGCGTTTGCCCAGCGTGCGCGCCCTGGCCTGGTCTGCGTGCACCTCGGGGTCGGCGAGCTGCTGTTCCAGCTCGTAGTACTCCCCCAGTAGGTCGTCCAGCTTCACGTTAGCCCGTCCCCGTCGTGTTGTGCCTACCTCGCCTGTCCGTCTCCCCCTCGGGGGTCAGCCTGGTCCCGCGGGGCCGGGTGAGGGCCCCGCGGGACGGCGGGCGGCGCTACTTGCGCTTGCCGAAGCGCTTCTCGAAGCGGGCGACGCGGCCACCGGTGTCCAGGATCTTCTGCTTGCCCGTGTAGAACGGGTGGCACTCGGAGCACACCTCGGCGCGGATCTTGCCCTCGGTGACGGTGCTGCGTGTGGTGAAGTGGGCACCGCAGGTGCAGGTCACCTCGGTAGCGACGTACTCGGGGTGGATGTCGGCCTTCATGTGTGTCTCCTCATCAGGGGCGCGACCGCCGGACGCATGACTGGCCGGGCCGCCAGGGGGCGGGTCGGTCGTCGTGGGCCATGCGCGAACCGGTGTCGCGGCGATCCGGGTAACGGGGCGGCGGGCCCCGCCGAAGCAGGGGCGGGCCACTCCCCGCCACCAGTTTGCCAGACCCACAACGTTGCCGGGACCAGTACCTATTCCTCCCCCTTCCGGCGGCCTCCCTCCGGGCGGTTACGGCGGTGCCGGAGGCGGGCCCGTTCGCGTCGGCCATGCGCGTGAGGAGGACGAGCGCGGCCAGGAAGGCGAGGACCGGGAGGAGCGTGACGGTGCCGGTGTCGGGGCCGAGCCCGCAGACGAGGACATAGCTCACCGACCCCGCCAGCAGCACGTAGTAGGTCATGGGCAGGAGGCTCTGGCGGATGAGGTCGCCCTCGCGCCCGGCCAGGCCGACCACCGCGGAGGCGGCGACCACGTTGTGCACGGTGATCATGTTGCCCGCGGCGCCGCCCACGGCCTGGGTGGCCACGACGGTCTCGGGCGGGATGCCGATGCGTTCGGCTGTGGAGAACTGGAAGAGGGGATGTAGAGCAGACCGATCGCGAGGATGAGCCCCTGGAGGGTGGAGGCCGCGATCGCGACCCAGTCGGTCCGCCAGAAGAGGACTGCGACGGTGACCACGACGACGTATCCGGCGGGCATCGCGTACACGGCGGGGAGGCGGAACCCGACGAGCAGGACGCCGACGAGGACGATCGGGGCGAGCGCGAGGAGGCCGAGTAGGGCGAGGTTGTCCATCCGGGCGGCTCCCTGGTGGGGGACTACTCGACGGCGCGACCCTGAATCGTTTTCCTGTCGCGGGATACATCCTTCTGTGATCCGCAACACAGTAGTGATCTTTTTCGTCTCGCGAGCCGCTTCTTCCGCTATTCGAAAGGAGAGAGGTGGCGGAAGCAGCAGATCGGGCCCGGCACGCGCGGGACTCCGCCGGAGCAGGCGCGCTCTGCGCGGACACGACGAAGCCCCCCTCCCGGAACGGGAGGGGGGCCTGCTTCGACCGGGGGTCGCGGGTCAGCGCTCGGGGCCCACGGTGGTCTTCTGGATCTGGAGCAGGAACTCGGCGTTGCTCTTGGACTCCCTCATCTTGTCCAGGAGCAGCTCGATGGCCTGCTGGGTGTCGAGCGCGTGCAGCACCCGGCGCAGCTTCCAGACCACGTTGAGCTCCTCGGACGACATGAGGATCTCCTCCTTGCGGGTGCTGGACGCGTCCACGTCCACCGCCGGGAAGATCCGCTTGTCGGCCAGGCTCCGGTTGAGCTTGAGCTCCATGTTGCCGGTGCCCTTGAACTCCTCGAAGATCACCTCGTCGGCGCGCGAGCCGGTCTCGACCAGCGCCGTGGCCAGGATGGTCAGCGAGCCGCCGCCCTCGATGTTGCGGGCCGCGCCGAAGAAGCGCTTGGGCGGGTAGAGCGCCGTGGAGTCCACACCGCCGGACATGATGCGCCCGCTGGCCGGGGCGGCCAGGTTGTAGGCGCGGCCCAGACGGGTGATGGAGTCCAGCAGGACGACGACGTCCATGCCCATCTCCACCAGCCGCTTGGCGCGCTCGATGGCCAGGTCGGCGACGACCGTGTGGTCCTCGGCGGGCCGGTCGAAGGTCGAGTGGATGACCTCGCCCTTGACCGTGCGCTGCATGTCGGTGACTTCCTCGGGCCGCTCGTCGACCAGGATCACCATCAGGTAGCACTCGGGGTTGTTCTCGGTGATGGCGTTGGCGATCGCCTGCACCACCATCGTCTTGCCCGCCTTGGGCGGGGAGACGATCAGGCCTCGCTGGCCCTTGCCGATGGGCGCCACCAGGTCGATGATGCGCGTGGTGAGGATCTGCGGCTCGGTCTCCAGGCGCAGGCGCTCCTGGGGGTACAGGGGGACCAGCTTGGAGAACTCCTGGCGGCCCCGGGCCTGGTCGGGCGACATGCCGTTGACCGAGTCCAGACGCACCAGGGCGTTGAACTTCTCCCTGCGCTCACCGTCCTTGGGCTGGCGGACCGCGCCGATGATGTGGTCGCCCTTGCGCAGGCCGTGCTTGCGGACCTGGGCCAGGGATACGTAGACGTCGCTCTGGCCGGGGAGGTAGCCGGTGGTGCGCACGAAGGCGTAGTTGTCCAGGATGTCGAGGATGCCCGCGACCGGCAGCAGGACGTCGTCCTCGCCGATCACCGGCTCCGGCTCCTGGCCCCCGCCGCGTCCGCGGCGGTCCCGGCGGTCCCGGCGGCGCCCGCGGCGGCGTCCGCCGAAGTCGTCGTCGTCGCCACCGCCACCACCGGAGCCGCGGCCCTGGTTCTGGCCGCCACCACCCTGCTGGGCGTTGCTGTTCGCGTTCTGGTCGTCACCGCCGCGGTTGCGGTTGCGGCGGTTGCGCTGGCGCTCGCGACCCTGCCCGGACCTGTTGTCACGGTCCTCGGCGGAGTCGGGGCCGTTCTTCTGGGGGGTGCTGGATGTCTTGGTCACGCTGCTCGCGGAGGTAGTGGATTCGGCGCCGTCCACCGCCCGGGGCTGGTCGCCGGACTCGTCACCGCGTCGGCGGGACGAACGACGACCGCGGGAGGGCTTGTCGCCCCGCCCGCCCTGGGGGTCGGTCACGGCCTGGTCCGACGGCTGCTTGTCCGCGCGCTTGCGCGGGGCCTCGTCCGAGCCCGGCGTCTCGGGAGCCTCGGCCCGGCCGTCGGTTGCCTCGACCTTACCGGCCTTGGACGCCGTCTCTGCGCTCTTTGCTGTTTTGGCCTTCGCGGGGCCGCCGACCGGGCCGCCCTGCTTGGCCTCGATCGCGGCGATGACGTCGCTCTTGCGCATGCGCCCCGTACCGGTGATACCCAGGCTGGACGCGAGCTTCTGGAGCTCGGGGAGCTTCAGGGCCGCGAGACCGGTGCCGCGCGACGCCGTGCGGGACCGCGAGGGCGTGGCTGTCGGCGCGCCATCGCCAGCCTCCGTCACGGAAACGCCGGTGGTGGCTTTGTCTTCGACCGCCGCGTCCGTTCGGAGTTCGGTGGTGTCGCTCACTAAGGGTCCTTCCCAAGGAGCGGGCGTCGGCCGTCAGCGGGTGCTGGAGCGGCCGGCCCGGTGGTGCGAACCGGCAGGGCCGGGTAGGGCGTGCCCCACGTGGATGTTCGGAAACCGGCGTGAAGGCGGTCCCGTACCCAATCGCGACGGGCTCTGGGTACAGCCAGACGTCGGGGCGGATGGCTCGGTGGTGTTGCCCGTCCATCGTGGAGACACGCTCATCCGAGGAGGAGCGGGCTGCGATGACGTTGGCGACAGTCGCGGAAGAACCGCGGACTCGACACGTCGGCCGCCGCTTCCGGTTGGTCGTGGGACCGGACCACCGGAGTATGGGACGCGAAGGCCGTTGTGGCGGATGAGCACTCGCCCCGCAACGGGGCATCTGGTGCTTCACCTAGCCTAACACCACCACAGGCCACGGCTATTCCTCGACACAGGTGCTACGGATGGGGAGATGGGGACCGCACCCCCGCCAGCTCCACGAGCAGGGGGCGTATGTCCCAATTCTTACCCGCCCTCCGGCGGATCGAATCAACCTGGTCCGCGATTTCCGGCGAATCCGCGGACGCCTCCCCCGCACCCGTGGAGCACAGGACGAGGACCGTCGGCCCCGCCCCGGAGACCACCGCGGGCAGTTTCTCGTGTTGCCGCAGGTCACGGATGAGGTCGAGGGTTTCCGGCATGGCCGGGGCTCGATAGGACTCGTGTAGCCGATCCCGCGTGGCCGCGTACAGGGCCTCGGGATGGCCACAAACGGCCGCGGTCATCAGCGCGGCGCGCCCGGCGTTGAACGCGGCGTCGCCGTGGGGCACCATCTCGGGCAGCAGCCCGCGGGCCCGCTCGGTGGACAGCCGCCACTCGGGCACGCACAGCACCGGCACGACGCGGGGGTCCGGGGCCAGGGACACCGCGCCCCAGCGGTCGCCGTCGCGGTAGGCGACCGTGTAGCCGCCGTAGACGCAGGGGGCCACGTTGTCGGGGTGGCCCTCGATGTCCGCGGCGATCTGGTAGACGCCGTCGCGGTCCGCTCCGCCGTCGGGTCCGGTGCGCCCCAGCAGGGCGCTGGCGGCGGCCACGCCCCCGACGATCGCCGAGGAGGAGGAGCCCAGACCGCGCGCGTGCGGGACTCCGTTGACGCATTTCAGGTCGAGTCCGGGCAGTTGCTCCCCGGACCGTTCGAAGGTCTCGCGCATGGCGCGCACCACGAGGTGGCGTTCGTCGAGGGGGACCTCGTCGGCGCCCTCCCCCTCGACGCGCACGCGCAGCTCGCCGTCCTCTCGGAGGGAAGCCTCGAACGTGTTGTACAGGCGCAGCGACAGGCCCAGGGCGTCGAAGCCCGGCCCCAGGTTGGCGCTGGTGGCGGGGGCCCGGACGGACACCCGGGTGGGACGTGATGGGCTCACGGTGGGTTCCTTCGGTGTTCCGGGCAGTTGCTCCCCGGACCGTTCGAAGGTCTCGCGCATGGCGCGCACCACGAGGTGGCGTTCGTCGAGGGGGACCTCGTCGGCGCCCTCCCCCTCGACG
>NZ_LEKI01000022.1:0-52634 GCF_001029525.1 Nocardiopsis sp. RV163
GGGCTGCCGGGCGCGGGGGTCTCGGGCCGGGGCTCGCGGGGTGCGGGCACCCTGGACTCGGCGGCGCGGAGGCTTTCGTGGGCGGTGAAGTAGGGGCGTACGAGGGCTACTTCCCCAGCGTCGATCTGTTCGCTGGGCGGCGTGAGTCGCGGCGCGGGAACCCTGGTGCGCGCGGTCGCCTCGCGAGGCCGGGGAGACGCGGGATGTGCGGGAGCCGCGCGACGTGCGGGGACCCGGTTCCGACCGGCCCGCACGGGAGCGGCGGGCAGTGGAGGAACGTAGCGGCGGACGCGGGTGGAGCGTCGTCGGCGGCCGACAACGGTGGAGTGGCGTCCGCACGGGGAGGAGAAGAACGCGATCAGCGGGCCGAGGGCACGGCTGAGAAGCGCAGCGCTAAACTGGCGCATGCTGGCAAATTCCTTGGGTTAAAGGGACGAAGTTGCTGGCCACGACCCCGGGCGGTGGGAAACCGTCGCGGGGTCTTTCCGCGTATGGAGTTGTGTGTTCGGGTAGAAGATTAGGGCACACGAAGCGTGATGGCGAAATTTTCTTCGAACCCGGCCCGAAAAAACCACCCGGTCGGACATAACCCCAGATCAGAGCACACACCGGAAAAGGACAGGTGGATTTTCACCCTCCGCCAAATTTATCCTGTTAGCCCGAATTGGAATTATTTGAGAGTGCGATGGCGGGCATGAAGAAGGGCAGCGCCTCCCGTGGAGGTACTGCCCTTGGTCGGGTGGTCGCTAGCCGTGGTGCTTGAGGGAGTCCACGAGCGCGGTCCACTCGCTGGCGGCGAACTCCAGTCGCCCCGGCTCACGGTTCTGGGTGCCGCGCACGTCCACGCCCGCCGCGTGCTCCCGCGCCTCGGCACAGTTCGATCCGTTGGGACTGTAGCTACTCTTGTGCCAGCCGTTCATGCGAGGTCCTTCAACGCTTCGAGTGAGTGTCTGGCAGGAAGCGCCACCGCCAGGGCCCCCGTGATGAGTGCGTGCAACCGCTCATGCGTGTGGGCCGGGTGGATGACGTTACCGTCTGGGCTGTCGCTCGTGATGACCAGTTCGCCGGAGTGCGGCCGAGCGTAGGAGCCGTCCAGCCGGAACGGGCCCGCGCCGTGTCCGGCTCCTACGCGACGGGCCGCATATCCACCACCACCCAGTCACCGGAGTTGTTGACGGCGAAGCACGTGTACTCGGCTCGCTCCACCCCGCCTGAGTCGTTCTCCGTGTCGGCGCTGGCGACGACCTCGTACTCCCACGGGTTTTCGGAGCTGGTCACGGTGATGTCGGAGGAGGTGTCGAACTCCGCGCCGACCAGGGACTCCCACGAACGCTCGACGTGCTCCTGGCACGTGGCCGCGGCCGTCGGCTTCTCGCTCTCGGCAGTGGGCTCGGGGCCGCACGCGGTGGCGGCCAGGGCGACGAGGAGAGCCGCGGGGGCGAGACGGGTGGGGTGCATGGTGCTCCGATCCAGGATGTGCGATCCGAGCGTAGAGGACCGGTTCGGAAGGGGCTGATCGGCCCTGCTGTCCCGGACGGCCGGGGCGCGGCGGACGCCGGAGCGGGCCCCTGACAGCTCCGACGGAGCCGCCCGCCCGGCGCCGGTCGGTGCCTACCGGTACCCGGCTCAGAACCCCCGGGACGCCCAGGCGTCGAGGTGCTCGGCTGCCTCGGCCACGGTGGTGGACTCCCCGTGGCCGGGGTGGACGACCGTGTCCGGCGGCAGGACCGCGAGGTGCTCGCGGATCGAGGCGATGATCGTGGGGAAGTCCGAGAACGGCTGCCCGGTGGCGCCGGGGCCGCCCGGGAAGAGGGTGTCGCCGGTGAAGACCGCCCCGAGCGCGGGCGCGTACAGGCACACCCCGCCCGGCGTGTGGCCCGGGGTGTGCAGCACCTCCAGCTCCACTCCCCCGACCACCAGCGCCTCGCCGTGCAGGAGCAGGGCGTCCGGCTCCCGGTGCGGGTGCACGCGGTACCACAGTTCGGCGTCGCCGGGGTGCAGCAGGATCGGGCAGTAGGCCAGGTCGGCCAGCGCGGCGGCCGCGTTGACGTGGTCGTTGTGCCCGTGGGTGGCCACGATGGCCATGAGTTCGCGGTCGCCCAGACCCCGGGCGATCGCCTCGTGGTCGTGGGCGGCGTCGATGACGATGGCGCTTTCGTCGTCTCCGACGATCCAGACGTTGTTCTCGACGTCGAAACCGCTGCCCTCGAGGCTGAAGACACCCGAGGTGCGCAGACGCTGGACGGGGGAAGGGGCGGTCACCGGCTCACCACCTGACCTCTCACGGACTGGTGCGACGCCTTCGAGCCTATCCCGTCGGGTCGCGGCGCACACGGTGATCGTGCGTAGGGGAACGCGGGGTTCTCAGCCCGCGGGCTCGAAGTTGCGGCGCAGGGCGTAGGGCTG
Source organism: Nocardiopsis sp. RV163 (assembly GCF_001029525.1). Taxonomy (NCBI): domain Bacteria; kingdom Bacillati; phylum Actinomycetota; class Actinomycetes; order Streptosporangiales; family Nocardiopsidaceae; genus Nocardiopsis; species Nocardiopsis sp. RV163. Next base: position 2,407 of record NZ_LEKI01000022.1, read on the forward strand.
GATGAGGCCGAGCCCGTGCGCGTGCCGGGCGCGCACCCGCACCACCTGGAGTCCCTCCTCGTCGGCGAGGCTCTCGGCGAGGCTCTCGTCGATGAGGACGGTGCCGGGTCTGGCGAAGGAGGTCAGGCGGCTGGAGCGGTTGACGGTCGTGCCGAACACGTCGCCGTGCAGGGTCAGCACCGGCCCGGCGGCCAGGCCGACCCGGACGTCGGGCACCTCCACGTGGGTCTTGACGCCCGAGGCCAGGCGCAGCGCGATGTCGGCGGCCTCGGCCGGGGAGTCCGCGACGTAGAGGATCTCGTCGCCCAGGGTCTTGACCACGCGGCCGCCGCCGGAGGCGACGATGTCGGCGGCGGTGGCCTCGAAGCCCTCGACCACCCCGGCCAGCTCGACCTCGTCGAGTTCGCGGCTCAGCGTGGTGAAGGAGACCAGGTCCGCGAACCCGACGACCAGCGGGTAGTAGTTGGGCACGGCGTCGTTGTCCGACATCACCGCGAGGGTGCGGGCCGAGGAGGCGGCGAGCTGTCTGCGCCAGATGTGCAACAGGAGCCGCTCCACGTCCGGCAGCAGCTCCTTGACCCGGTTCATCAGCGGGCTGACGGAGTCCTCGCCCTCCTGGTAGATGAGGGTGCTCAGTATGCTGGTCTGCCAGTCGGCCAGGCGGGCCATGGTCTGGCCCATCGCGCGGGCGAAGCGGACCACGCCCTCCTCGTCCAGGACGCCCTCCTGGACCAGGGAGTTGGCGATGCGCAGCGACTCGACGTCGCTCTCGGCGAAGGTGACGGTGTCGTCGCCCTGGTTGGGAAAGCCCAGGGCGCGCCAGATGCGCCCGGCCAGCTCGTTGTCGGCGCCGGCGAGCTCGATCGCCTGCTCCCTGGTGTAGACCGCTTCACCGCCGAGCAGGGCGGACTCGATCGCTTTCGGGTCGGGACGCGACGGCATACGTTCTCTTTCACGGGCCATCCCCGCCGGGGCGGGGAACAGTCACTTCGGCACCGGCCGGCAGGCGGCACGGGGTTCCACTCCAGCTTACGCCCGCGGTTCGTCCCCTGACAGGGTGCCTGCCGACGGGCCCGCTCGGCCCGCGGTCGGCGCGACGGCCGCGCACGGTGATGATCGCACACGCGGGGGTGGCAGCGGGAGTGCCCGGAGTCCCCTGCGGGCGGCGGCGCGGCGGCGGCGGAGGAGAACCGGTCGGCGGTCGGGACCCGGTCGGCGGCGGAGGGCCGCACGGCCGGGATCACGAGCCGGGGCGCACGTGGACGACGTCGCCCGCGCTCAGGGCCCGTTCCCCGCCGGGTCCGCGAACCAGCAGCCGGGCGTCGGCGTCCACGCCGGTGGCGGCGCCCTCCAGCACCCGGTCCCCGGGCAGGTGGACCCGCACGCGGCGCCCGACGGTGACGCACGCGTCCCGGTAGGCGGCGGCCAGCCCGCTGGCCTCGGCGTCGCCTCCGGCGGCGGTCCACGCCGTGTACAGCTCCTCGAACTCACCCAGGACGGCGGCGAGCAGGACGCCCCGGTCCAGGGCGTCCGACCCCTCCCCGCGCAGGGAGACGGCGGTGTCCACGGGGAGTTCGGCGCGTTCCTGGGAGACGTTGAGGCCCATCCCCACGACCACGCCGGCCCGGCCGGAGGAGAAGTCGGCCTCGGAGAGGATGCCCGCGAGCTTGCCGTCGGCCGTCGCGGGCTCCGAGCGCAGGTGCGCGGGGACGATGACGTCGTTGGGCCACTTGAGCGCGGCCTTGACCCCCGTCACCCGGTGCACGGCGCCGACCGCGGCCGCGCCCATGAGCGCGGGGAGCCAGCCCAGGCCGGTGACGGGCACCTCGGGCCGGACCAGGAGGGAGAAGGTGAGTGCGGCGCGGGGCGGGGTGGAGAAGCCGCGGCCCAGGCGCCCGCGCCCGGCGGTCTGGTGCTCGGTGACCAGCACGCTGCCGTGCGGGGCGCCCGCCACGGCGCGCGCGGTCAGCTCGGTGTTGGTGGACGCGGCCTCGGGGAGCACCTCGATCCGGTGCCACACACCGCCCGGACGGACGAGGGCGGCGTCGAGGGCCGCCGCGTCGAGCGGGGGTCGCGGGAAGGGATCGTGTGCGCTGGCCATGCCCCCATTACAGCAGCGCCGCACCCCTGTCCGGAAACCCCTGTGCGGCGAAGGGCAGCCCGTTGAGCTGAAACCAGCGCTTGGACGGTCGTGCGTTGCTGCGTTCAGCTACTGGGGGTGACGCGACAGATGAGTACCGCGGAAACTGAGACGGCTCCCGGAACACCGTCTCACTGGGAGCTCATGTTGCGCACCTGGAAGGAGTTGGACCTGCCCGACGGGTGGCGGGCCGAGGGCGGGCTCTTTCTCGTGGCACCCCCAACACGCGAACACGCCCCCGTCGTCTCCCTGATCCGAAGGGAGATGTAGCGCGGGTTCCTGCGGGATGGAAGCGACCTCGCGGACGCGAGCCTCCAGCAGACCCTTGATGTGCGCGTCCCCATGAGGACCGGCGTCTACATCCCCGGCCTCGTGGTCCTGCCCTGCTCGTCCATGGAGTACGACCCCGACAGCATGATGTCCGACGCCCTGCTGGTGGTCGAGGTGACGTCGAAGAGCACTGCGGGCAAGGACCGCAAGCCCAAGCTCTGGGGCTACGCCCACGCCGGAATCCCCCTGTACCTGCTGGTGGACCGCGGGGACCCGCAGACCGGCGGGGGCGAGGTCACCCTCTGCTCCGATCCGGGGAACGGCAGGTACACCAACTCCACGAAGGTCCCCTTCGGCAAGGAGATCCCCCCGAGCCGTTCGACCCCACCATCGACACCAGCGCCTTCCCCGAGTAACGGGCTCGGGCGCGCGAGGGCGCCCCGCGACCCCCTCCCGGGTGCGGGGCGCCCTCGCGCGTGCGGGCCGACCGGTGGTCAGCCGGTGTTCTGGAGCCCGGCGGCCACGCCGTTGACCGAGAGCAGCAGCAGCCGCTCCAGGTGCTGCTGGTCCTCCTCCGACAGGGAGTCGGCCTCCTCGCCCCGCAGCGCCTCCAACGCGCGAAGCTGGAGGTGGGAGAGCGCGTCCACGTACGGGTTGCGCAGGTCCACCGCGCGGGAGAGCACCGCCCGGTTCTCCAGCAGGCGGCTGTGCCCGGTCACCTTGAGCACCAAGTCGCGGGTGCGGTCGTACTCGGCCAGCACCAGCTCGGTCAGCTCCGGCCGCCCGCCCAGCGCCAGGTAGCGCTCGGCGATGGTGCGGTCGGTCTTGGCCAGGCTCATCTCCGCGTTGTCCAGCAGGGACGAGAACATGGGCCACTCGCGGTAGGCGGCCTGGAGCACGCTCAGGTCCTCCACGGCGGCCAGGCCCGTACCCAGGCCGAACCAGCCCGGGAGGTTGACCCGGGTCTGGGTCCAGGAGAACACCCACGGGATGGCGCGCAGGTCGCCGAGCCCTCGCGCCGCGCCGCGCCGCGAGGGGCGCGAGCCCAGCCGCAGCTCGCCAAGCTGCTCCAGGGGGGTGACCTGGGAGAACCACACCGCGAAGTCCTCGGTGTTGATCAGCTCCAGGTAGGCCTCCTGGGCGGCGCGGGCGATGGTGTCTGCGTGGGCGCGGTACTCGCGCTCGGCGGAGCGCTCGCGCTCCTGGACGGCGTCGGTGGAGGCCATCAGCACCGCGTGGCCGACCTGCTCGATGTGGCGGCGGGCGATCGCGGACTGCCCGTAGCGGGCGAAGATGACCTCGCCCTGCTCGGTGACCTTGAACCGTCCGCCGACCGAGCCGGGCGCCTGGGCGAGCAGGGCGCGGCTGGCCGGACCCCCGCCGCGGCCGAGCGAGCCGCCGCGGCCGTGGAACAGGGTCAGGCGCACGTCGTGCTCGGCCGCCCACGCGGCCAGACGGGCCTGGGCGTCGTAGAGGCGCAGGGTGGCGCTGACCGGCCCGACGTCCTTGGCGGAGTCGCTGTAGCCGAGCATGACCTCAATCCTGCGGCCGGTCTCGTCCAGGCGCCTGTTGACCTGGGGCAGTTCGAGCATGCCGGCTAGCACGTGCGGCGAGGCGTCCAGGTCGGCGCCGGTCTCGAACAGCGGGACGACGTCCAGGACCGGCACGCGTCCTGCGGGCAGCGCGTGGGCGGCCAGCTCGTACACGGCCGCGATGTCCTCGGCGGAGCGGGTGAAGCTGACGACGTAGCGGCGGCAGGCCTCCACCCCGAAGCGCTCCTGGATCCAGGCGATCACCCGGATCGTGGCGAGGACCTCCTCGGTGCGCTCGGACAGCTCCTTGCCCTCGCGCAGTTCGGCGAGCGCCGCGGCGTGCACCTCGCTGTGCTGGCGGATCTCCAGTTCGGCGAGGTGGAAGCCGAAGGTCTGGGCCTGCCAGACCAGGTGCTGGAGCTCGCCGTAGGCCTGGCGGACCGCGCCCGCCTCGGCCAGGGACTCCTGCACGGTGCGCAGGTCGGCCAGGAAGGCGTCGGCGTCGGGGTAGGCCAGGTCGGCGTCGCGCTCGCGAGTGGCGCGCAGCCGGGCGGCGGCCAGCAGCAGGAGCTGGCGGTGGGGTTCGTTGGGCGAGCGCGCCCCGATCTCCGCCGTCAGCTCGGGCTGTCCCGCCTTGGCCGAGGCGAGCGCGTCCAGCAGCGCCGGGCTGGCGGGGGTGAGGTTGGAGTAGGCGGTGAGGGTGCGGGCCACCTTGGTGCAGGAGGCCTCCAGGCCGCGCAGAACGTGCTCGGACTGGATGAGCACGGCCTCGCGGGTGATGTCGGAGGTGACGTAGGGGTTGCCGTCGCGGTCACCGCCGATCCAGCTTCCGTAGCGCACGAAGGGCGTGGCGCGGGGCGGGCGCACGCCGGTGCCCTCGGGGTCGATGGCGGCGTCCAGGCTCCGGTAGACCTGCGGGATGACGGAGAAGATGGTCTCGTCGAACGCGGCGAGGGCGGTGCGCACCTCGTCGAGCGGGTTGAGCCTGGTATAGCGCAGCTGGGAGGTGCGCCAGAGCAGGTCGATCTCCTCCAGCAGGCGCCGGTGCGCCTCGGCGGCGGCGCTGCTGCCCTCGTGGGAGGCGTGCCAGGCCTCCAGTTGGGCGCTGACGCGCAGGATGGAGGTGGACACGGCGCGGCGGCGCGCCTCGGTCGGGTGGGCGGTGACCACGGGGTGGAACTCCATGCCCGCGATCAGCTCGTTGAGGCGTTCCTCACCGCCGTCGCCCTCGCGAATGGCGCGGACGGCCGCCGCGAGGGACTCGCGGGGCGGGTTGGCTGCGTCGTCGCGCTCGCGCAGGGCCCGCATCCGCTGGTGTTCCTCGGCCAGGTTGGCCAGGTGGAAGTAGACGGTGAAGGCGCGCGCCACCTGCTTGGCGCGCTCCAGCGGCCAGGCGGCGACGATCGCGGTGATCTCCTCCCCTGTGACCGACCCGTCGCGGGCGCCGATCACCGCTCTCCTGAGCTTCTCGACATCGGCGAGCAGATCCTCGCCGCCGCTTTCGGCGAGGACCGTTCCGAGCATCTCGCCGAGCAGTTTGACGTCATTCCTGAGCTGCTCGGGAACTTCCTGTCGTGCACTGTCGCGTTCCGCGCTTACCGCTGTCATGGTCAACGACCCTACAGAGATCGCACCCGCCACCAGGTGCGCGGGGGCGCATTTTCGATGTTTTACCCGGACGTTAAGCATTGTTGCTGACAAGAAAGGAGAGCACATTTCCTCACGCGTTTTCGGCGATACCGCGCTCCGCGCCGCGGACCCGGCGTGCACGTTCCGTCCGCCTCGCGTGCGCTCCGTGCACGCTCCGGACGCGGACCCCGACGACTGGGCTGGTCGAGGACGGTGCCCCCGCTTAGCTACTCACCGGTAACCAGGGCTGGGTTCCCGTGTGACGACCCCTCGCGGTTAACCTGCGTAGTTATGGCCACCGAAGCCCCTGAACCGCTGTCCGCGAACGAGATCGACATCCACACGACCGCGGGAAAGCTCGCCGACCTGCAACGACGCCGGTACGAGGCCGTACACGCAGGGTCTGCCCGAGCCGTTGAGAAACAGCACGCCAAAGGCAAGATGACCGCCCGCGAGCGGATCGACGCACTGCTCGATCCCGGCTCGTTCGTGGAGTTCGACGCCTTGGCCCGACACCGCTCCACCAGCTTCGGCCTGGAGAGCAACCGCCCCTACGGTGACGGCGTCGTCACCGGCCACGGAACGGTCGACGGACGTCCCGTGGCGGTGTTCAGCCAGGACGTCACCGTCTTCGGCGGATCGCTGGGCGAGGTCTACGGCGAGAAGATCGTCAAGGTCCTCGACCACGCCCTCACCAACGGGTGCCCCGTCGTGGGCATCAACGAGGGCGGCGGCGCGCGCATCCAGGAGGGCGTGGTCGCGCTCGGCCTGTACGCCGAGATCTTCCGGCGCAACACCCACGCCTCGGGCGTCATCCCGCAGATCTCCCTGATCATGGGCGCCGCCGCGGGCGGCCACGTCTACTCCCCCGCCCTCACCGACTTCGTCGTGATGGTCGACGAGACGTCGCAGATGTTCATCACGGGCCCCGACGTCATCAAGACGGTGACCGGCGAGGACGTCTCCATGGAGGAGCTGGGCGGCGCCCGCACCCACAACACCAGGTCGGGTGTGGCGCACTACATGGGCGCCGACGAGCAGGACGCGATCGAGTACGTCAGGACGCTGCTCTCGCACCTGCCCGACAACAACCTGGAGGAGGCGCCGCCGCTGCCTCCCGAGGAGGCCCCGGGCGACGAGACCACCGAGACCGACCTGGCCCTGGACTCGTTCATCCCGGACTCGGCCAACCAGCCCTACGACATGCGCACGGTGGTCGAGGCCGTCCTGGACGACGGCGACTTCCTGGAGGTCCACGCCCAGTTCGCCACGAACATGGCGGTGGGCTTCGGCCGCGTGGACGGCCAGTCCGTCGGCATCGTCGCCAACCAGCCCATGAGCCTGGCGGGCTGCCTGGACATCGACGCCTCCGAGAAGGCCGCGCGCTTCGTGCGCACCTGCGACGCCTTCAACGTGCCGGTGCTGACCTTCGTGGACGTGCCCGGGTTCCTGCCCGGCACCGACCAGGAGTGGGACGGCATCATCCGCCGCGGCGCCAAGCTGCTGTACGCCTACGCCGAGGCCACGGTGCCCCTGATCACCGTCATCACGCGCAAGGCCTTCGGCGGCGCCTACGACGTCATGGGCTCCAAGCACCTGGGCGCCGACGTCAACCTGGCCTGGCCCACGGCGCAGATCGCGGTCATGGGCGCCCAGGGCGCGGTGAACATCCTGCACCGGCGCGCCCTGGCCGCCGCCGACGACGTCGAGGCCGAGCGCACCCGGCTGGTCGGCGAGTACGAGGACACCCTCCTCAACCCCTACTCCGCCGCGGAGCGGGGGTACGTGGACGGGGTCATCATGCCCTCAGAGACCCGCGTCCGGATCGCCAAGTCCCTCAAGGCCCTGCGCAACAAGCGCAAGCAGCTGCCGCCCAAGAAGCACGGGAACATCCCGCTGTGAGCGCGCCGAAGAACCCGCCGCACCTGGCCGTGGTCCGGGGCGAGCCCACCGCCGAGGAACTCGCGGCCCTGACCGCCGTGCTCAGCGCCCGAGCCCGGGCCGCCCGGGCCGCCGAGGAGCCCGCCGCCGAACGCCCGTCCGGCTGGCGGGACCGCTCGCGCCTCATACGCGGCGCACCGCCCCGCCAGGGCCCCGGCGCCTGGCGGCTGAGCACGCGATGACCCCGCCACCCCCACCCGCAGACTCACCATGGAGCGGTCGGCGCGCTGTCCGCCCCGCGTCGAGCAGAAGGACTTCCCACCGTGCGTAAAGTACTGATCGCCAACCGCGGCGAGATCGCCGTGCGCATCGCCCGCGCCTGCCGCGACGCCGGACTGGCCAGCGTCGCCGTCTACGCCGAGCCCGACCTGGACGCCCTGCACGTCAAGGTCGCCGACGAGGCCCACTCCCTGGGCGGGGCCACCCCGGCCGACTCCTACCTGGACATCGCCAAGCTCCTGGCGGTGGCCCAGGCATCCGGGGCGGACGCCGTCCACCCCGGCTACGGGTTCCTGGCCGAGAACGCCGACTTCGCCCGGGCCGTCATCGACGCGGACCTGACCTGGATCGGCCCGCCACCCGAGGCGATCACCGCCCTGGGCGACAAGGTCCAGGCCCGCCACATCGCCCAGAAGGTCGGCGCCCCGCTGGTGGCGGGCACCGCCGACCCCGTGGAGTCGGCCGAGGAGGTCGTCGCCTTCGCCGAGGAGCACGGCCTGCCCATCGCGATCAAAGCCGCCTTCGGCGGCGGCGGGCGCGGCCTCAAGGTCGCCCACACCCTGGACGAGGTCGCCGACGCCTACGAGTCCGCGGTGCGCGAGGCGGTCACCGCCTTCGGCCGGGGCGAGTGCTTCGTGGAGCGCTACCTGGACCGGCCACGGCACGTGGAGACCCAGTGCCTGGCCGACACCCACGGCAACGTCGTGGTCGTCTCCACCCGCGACTGCTCGCTCCAGCGCCGCCACCAGAAGCTGGTGGAGGAGGCGCCCGCGCCGTTCCTGTCCGCGGAGCAGATGGAGCGGCTGCACGCCTCCTCCAAGGCCATCCTCGCCGAGGCCGGGTACACCGGCGCGGGCACCTGCGAGTTCCTGGTGGGCGTGGACGGCACCATCTCCTTCCTGGAGGTCAACACCCGCCTGCAGGTCGAGCACCCCGTGACCGAGGAGGTCACCGGCATCGACCTGGTCCGGGAGATGTTCCGCATCGCCGACGGCGAGGAGCTGGGCTACGGCGATCCCGAGGTGCGCGGGCACTCCTTCGAGTTCCGCATCAACGCCGAGGACCCCGGGCGGGGCTTCATGCCCGCGCCGGGCACCATCACCGAGCTGAACCTGCCCGGCGGCCCGGGCGTGCGCGTGGACACCGGCTGCGAGACCGGGTTCACGGTGCCCCAGGCCTTCGACTCGATGGTCGCCAAGCTCGTGGTGACCGGCCGCACCCGCGCCGAGGCCCTCCAGCGCTCGCGGCGGGCCCTGGCCGAGTTCACGGTCGGCGGGATGCCCACGGTGATCACCTTCCACCAGGCCGTGGTGGACGACCCGGCCTTCGCCCCGGCCGACCCCGAGCAGCCGTTCGGGGTCCACACCCGGTGGATCGAGACCGAGTTCGACAATCGTCTGGAGCCGTGGTCGGGCACCCCGGGCGAGCCGGTCGGGGCCGAGCGCGAGAGGGTCACCGTCGAGGTGGGCGGCAAGCGCGTGGAGGTCGTCCTGCCCGCGGGCCTGGGCGCCTCGCCCGCCGCCGCCCCGGCGGCGGGCGGTCAGCACCGTAGGAAGCGGACCGCGCGCGGGGGCGGCGGGAACACCGCGGCGGCGGGCGGCGACTCGCTGGTCTCGCCGATGCAGGGCACCGTGGTCAAGCTGGTGGCCGAGGAGGGCCAGCGGGTCGCCGAGGGCGACACCGTGGTCGTCATCGAGGCCATGAAGATGGAGCAGCCGCTCAACGCGCACAAGGCCGGGACGGTGACGGGCCTGAGGATCGCCGCGGGCGAGGCCGTGGGCAACGGCGCGGTGGTCTGCGAGATCAAGGACGCCTAGCGTCCGCCCCACGCGCGGGTGAGCCGCGCGCAGGCGCGGGGGGAGGCACCGGCGGCCGGTGCCTCCCCCCGCACGCGGTCAGCGGTTCAGGATGTCGGTCAGGTCGAGCTCGATGTCGAACGGTTGGGAGAGCGCGAGCTCGCCACGGTGCACGGTCGGCTGGCGGTAGCCACCACTCGGACTGCCCAGATCCCTCTCGTACGAGTAGAGCACCGCGTCGTCTCCCTCCCGCTCGATCCGCCAGTGGTTCGGGATACCCGCCCTGGCGTGGAGCTGGGGTCTGCGTTCGCGGTCCAGGATCTCCGACCCGGGAGGGACCACCTCGACCGCGAGCTCCACTGCGATCGTTCTCGTCGCCCACGGTAGCCGTCACTGTCACCCCGTAACGGTGTTTCCACAGATGGTCCCACCCGGCCCCGCCCCGGAGTGATCCTCGACGCATCCGAGCCGGGCGGAACGCGCCGCAGTGCCCGTGGAGTGGACGATGTGGCGCCAGGGACAGGAAGTTGTCGACGCCCCCGTATGGAATAGATAAGGAACGAACGTTATTGTCCTTGTCTGTGACGAACATCTGGGGACTGACGCGACGGTGGCACATCGACCTGTGCCGCCGCGGTTGTCAGGCGTGTCGCTAGGTCCACGCGCGCCCTTCCGGGCAGCGCGCCGCGCACCCTTCTTCCCCGTGTCACCATCCCCTCGGTGATGCCCGCCGTTCCCCGTGCCGGAAACCCCGGCGGCGCCGACCGCTCCGCCGTGCGTACCCCTCCGGCTGCCTTCACCACCACTGGAGTCCCATCCCGTGTCCGCACAGAGCACAGACGCGCCCAAGAAGCGCAGAACCCTCCGTTTCCCGTTCGCGGCACAGGTCCTGGCGGGCCTGGTCCTCGGCGTCGTCCTGGGGGCCGTCGCCTTCCAGCTCAGTCCGCCCGACGCCGAGACCGGTGACGCCACCAACTGGCTCGCCGTCACCCTCGACACCGTCGGCTCGACCTTCGTCACCCTGCTGCGGACCATCGTCCCGCCGCTGATCGTCCTCGCCGTCATCTCCTCCATCGCCAACCTGCGCAACGTCACCAACGCGGCGCGGCTGGCCTGGAAGACCCTGCTGTGGTTCGGCGCGACCGCCCTGGTCGCGGTGGGCATCGGCATCGCCCTGGGCCTGATCGTGCGGCCCGGCGTCAACAGCGGCGTGGACGCGACCACCGCCGCCGAGCCCTCGGGCACCGGCTCCTGGATGGCGTTCATCGAGAGCATCGTCCCCGCCAACTTCCTCGGCCTGGGCGCGAGCGTCTCCGGCTCCGAGGACGGCGGTTTCAGCGCCTCGCTGGACTTCAACGTCCTCCAGCTGATCGTCATCGCCATCGTCCTGGGCATCGCCGCGATCAAGGTCGGCAAGGCCGCCGAGCCCTTCATCGCCTTCACCGACTCCGCGCTCCAGATCGTGCTCAAGGCCCTGTGGTGGATCATCCGCCTGGCCCCGATCGGCACGGTGGGCCTGCTCGGCAACGCCGTGTACAGCTACGGCTGGACCACCATCGGCGCCCTTGGCAAGTTCGCGCTGACCATCTACATCGGCCTGGCGCTGGTGCTGTTCGTCGTCTACCCGGTGCTCGCCCGCGTCAACGGCCTCTCCCCGGTGAAGTACTTCAGCGGCGTGTGGCCCGCGGTCCAACTGGCCTTCGTGTCCCGCTCCTCGATGGGCACCATGCCCGTCACCCAGCGCGTGACCGAGCAGAACCTGGGCGTGCCGCGCTACTACTCCGCGTTCGCCGTGCCCTTCGGCGCCACCACCAAGATGGACGGCTGCGCCGCGATCTACCCGGCGATCTCGGCGATCTTCATCGCCCAGTTCTTCCCCGGCGTCAGCCTCGGCCTGACCGACTACCTGCTGATCGTGTTCGTGTCGGTGATCGGCTCGGCCGCGACCGCCGGAACCACCGGCGCGACCGTCATGCTGACCCTGACCCTGTCCACCCTGGGCCTGCCCCTGGAGGGCGTGGGCCTGCTGCTGGCCGTCGACCCGATCCTGGACATGGGCCGCACCGCGGTCAACGTGGCCGGTCAGGCGCTGGTCCCGGCCATCGTCGCCAAGCGCGAGGGCATCCTGGACGTGGCCCGCTACCACGCGCCGCGCGACGCCTCCGGCTTCGTGCCGCTGGACGAGGCGCACGACGACGTCGAGGGCGAGGTCGGCGAGCCCGGCGTGGAGAAGGTCCCCGCCGGAGCCTCCGGCCAGGGCTGACCCACGGCCTCACCCCGTCCGCAGCGGCCCGCCGGAGCACCTCCGGCGGGCCGCGCCGCGTGTACGGCGGGGAGAGCGCACACGGACGGGCGTGCGCCGCCGCGCGTGTGCGACAGTGCGTGTGCGACCGGTGAGGCCGCGCGCGACGGGTGAACCCGTGTACCGCCGGTGAGTTCCGGCACAGGGGGAACCCCGCGGGGGCACCCGTTCGTCTAGGTTGGAGAGGGAGGCGAGAGGAACGATCATGTTGCGCCGCTTGGTAACACCCACAGTGCTGACCGCCGGACTCGCGGCGGCGATGGTGAGCGCCGCGGTGGTGCCCGCCTCGGCTGACGCCCAGCCCCAACCGCCCGAGTCCCAGGCGATCGCCGAGGAGCTCGGGAAAGACAACGTCTTCATCGACCCGAGCATCGACGCGATCCCCGAGACCGAGCAGGGAATCCTGGAGTCGACCGCCGCCGAGGCGGACGTCCCCGTCTACTACGTGATCCTGCCCACCGACAGCGTCTCCTCCCAGTCCGGGCTGGACGCCCTGATGGACCCCGTCATGGACGAGGTCGGGGACGGGGTCTACGGCGTGTTCGCGGGCAGCCAGACCTTCCAGGTGCTGTCCCCCAACGTCGAGGACACCGAGGCGATCCGGGAGGTCGCCGTGCGGGAGGGCGGAGGCAACCAGGTCGACACCCTCGTCGCCGTCCCCGACGCCGCCACCCAGGTCGAGGAGGCCGAGCAGGCCGGGGCCGCCTCCGGGTTCGTGCTCCTCGGAGTCCTGCTGGCGGTCGTCGCCGCGGGCGCGTGGTTCGTCCACCGCAGCCGCAAGAGGCGCGAGGCCGAGAAGGCCAAGCAGTTGGAGGAGATCCGGCAGATGGCCACCGAGGACGTCGTACGCCTCGGTGAGGACGTCGCCCGGCTGGAGATCGACGTCTCCAAGGTCGACGACGCCACCCGCAACGACTACTCCCAGGCCATGGACGCCTACGACCAGGCCAAGGCGCAGCTGGACAACATTCGCGAGCCCGAGCAGGTCCGGCTGGTCACCAGCTCGCTGGAGGACGGCCGCTACTACATGACCGCCACCCGGGCCCGCCTCAACGGCGACCCGGTGCCCGAGCGGCGCGGACCCTGCTTCTTCAACCCGCAGCACGGCCCGTCCGTGGAGGACGTGACCTGGGCCCCGCCCGGCGGCGCGCCCCGCGAGGTCACCGCCTGCGCCGACTGCGCGCGTGCGGTGCGCACCGGCGGCCAGCCCGACGTCCGCCTGGTAGAGGTGGACGGCGAGCGCCGCCCGTACTACGACGCCGGTCCGGCCTACTCGCCCTACGCGAGCGGCTACTTCGGGATGAACATGATGATGGGCATGTTCACCGGCATGATGATGGGCTCCATGATGGGGTCGATGATGGGTATGGGCATGGGCGCCGGTGATGTCGGCGCGGGAGAGGACTTCGGGGGAGGCGACTTCGGAGGCGGGGACTTCGGAGGCGGCGACTTCGGAGGCGGGGACTTCGGAGGCTTCGACTTCTGACCCGCGCACAGCCGACAGGACGATGACGGGCCGAGGGCCCCGGGCGGACCGCTCGGGGTCCTCTTCGTGTCTCCACGTTTTCCACAGGCGGGAGTCGGGGCTGGTCGTGGGTGGTGCGGTGATGGTTTCCTGGAAATAGGGGGGACCCCACCCACGCAGGCTTCGGCATTCCCTCGAACATTCGGCGCTCGATCAGGAGAACGGTTCGAGGTGTGGGGAGGGCCCGCCCGCAGGGCCCCTCCCGCACTGTTCCCGGCGGGGGTTGCCGACGGGGGCGGGGGCGGTCACCGGAAGGCGACCGACGCCCTCACTCGCCCACAGCCGCTACCGGTCCGGTCTCCCCCGACGGGACCGCGAGCCCACGGCGTCAGGTCAGGAGGCCGTGGCCCGCACGTGCCGTTCCGCGATCCACCGGCAGACTGCGTCGGCGGTCTCCCGGGGCTCGGCGCCGGTGGTGTCCAGCAGGTCGACCGGGGGCTCCAGGCGCGCGGCCTCGGACTCCACCCAGGCCGCGTACTCCAGGGCCTCGGCGATCCGCTCCTCGTCCCACTCGCGCCAGGCGGGGCGGGCCCGCAGGCGCCCGGCCAGGACATCGGGCTCGCAGGTCAGCGCGAGGTAGTGGACGCCGGTGAACAGGGCGCGCTCGGGCAGGTGCTCCAGCTCCGGCGGCACCACCGTGCCGCACAGCACGACGGGCCGTCCGCTCTGCTGGACCATGGCGGCGGTGCGCAGCCAGGTGGAGCGGAACAGGCGGTGGTGGTCGGCGGGGTCGCGGAGTCCGCCGACCCACAGGAGGTCCTGTTCCAGGACGACGAAGCGGTCGCGGAGCCGCTCCAGCAGCGCCCCGGCGATGGTGGACTTGCCGGTGCCGCTCGGCCCCGACACGCAGTACAGGGGCAGGCGCAGGAACGGGCGTGTGCGCTGGCAGAAGGCGCAGCGCAGCACGGAGACCCCCGCGGCGGTGTCGGGGGTCTCGTCCCATTCCCCGCAGTGGGTACAGATCAGCGGGTGCACGGGTTACTCGTTCAGGTTGTCGGGACTGCTCGGCTCAGTCGAAGAGGCCTTCGAGGAAGCTCTTCTTACGGCGTCCGCCGTAGCCGCGCGGGGAGTCGGGGTAGCCGCCGTGACCGCCCCGGTAGCCCTTCGGCGAGTCCGGGTAGCCGCCGCGGTAGCCCTTCGGGGAGTCGGGGTAACCGCCCCGGTAGCCCTTCGGCGAGTCCGGGTAGCCGCCCCGGTGCTGCTGCGGGTAGCCGTGGGGCGGAGCCTGGTGGGGGTCGGGCGGCGGCGCGACACCGTAGTGGCGCTGCTCGGCGTTGACGACCCGCTCCAGCTCACCCCGGTCGAGGAAGATGCCCTGGCATCCGTCACACCGGTCGATGTGGACGCCCTGGCGGTCGAACGTGCGCATGGTGCTTTGACACTTGGGACAGATCACGAAGCGATATTACTCGATTCTTGTCAGGAGCGGGTAAAAAGGGGCGGCCTACTCCGGGGACGCCAGCATGAGCGAGCGGGCGGCCTCGGTCACGCTGCCCGACAGCGACGGGTACACCGAGAAGGTGTGCGCGATGTCGTCCACGGTCAGGCGCTGCTGCACTGCGATGGACACGCCCAGGATCAGCTCGCTGGCGCGCGGGCCGACGATGACCCCGCCCAGCACGATGCCGGTGTGCTGGCGGCAGATCAGCTTGACGAAGCCGTCCTTGACCTCGTTCATCTTGGCGCGCGGGTTGGTGTTGAGCGGCAGGGTGACCGACCGGCCGTCGATCCGGCCGCTGCGCACGTCGTCCTCGCTGGCGCCCACGGCGGCCAGTTCGGGGTGGGTGAACACGGTGGAGGCCACGGTGGAGAGCTTGAGAGGGGACACGGCCTCGCCGAGCGCGTGCCACATGGCGATGCGTCCCTGCATGGCGGCCACGGAGGCCAGCATGTTCACGCCCGTGCAGTCGCCCGCGGCGTACACGCCGGGGACGGTGGTGCGCGAGACCCGGTCGACCTCGACGAAGCCGCCGTCGCCCAGGCGGACACCGGCCTCCTCCAGGCCCAGGTCCTGGGTGTTGGGGATCATGCCGACCGTCATCAGGCAGTGGCTGCCCTCCACCGTGCGGCCGTCGGAGAGGGTGACGAGCACGCCGTCCTCGGTGCGTACCACCGACTCCGCGCGGGTCTTGTTGAGCACGGTCATGCCTCGGCGCATGAAGACCTGCTCCAGCACCTCGGCGGCGTCGGCGTCCTGGGTGGGCATGACGCGGTCGCGCGAGGAGACCAGGGTGACCTCGGAGCCGAGCGACTGGTAGGCGCTGGCGAACTCGGCGCCGGTGACGCCGGAGCCGACCACGATCAGCCGCTCCGGCAGCTCCTCCATGTCGTAGAGGTGGCGCCAGGTGAGGATGCGCTCGCCGTCGGGCTTGGCGGAGGGCAGTTCGCGGGGGTGGGCGCCCGTGGCGATGAGGACGACGTCGGCGCGCAGGCGCTCGTCGCCCACGGCCACGATGTGCGGGTCGACCAGGCGGGCCTCGCCGCTGACCACCTCCACGCCCTCCTTGACCAGGCGGGCGCGGGTGTCGTCGGACTGCGCCCGGGCCAGGAGTTTGATGCGGGAGTTGATCCGGTCGGTGTCCACCCGGACCGCGTCCTCGTCCTGGGCGTCGCGGATGCGGATGCCGAGGCTGTCGGACTCGCGTACGTACGTGGTGCGGGTGGAGGTGGCGATCAGGCTCTTGGACGGCACGCAGTCGGTGAGGACGCAGGCGCCGCCGATGCCGTCGCGTTCCACCACCGTCACGTCCGCGCCGAGCTGCGCGGCGACCAGTGCCGCCTCGTAGCCCCCGGGTCCGCCACCGATGATCACGACCTTCGTCACGCTAGCCTCACTCCCTCTGCGGCCTGGCCGCCACGCGCGTCCCCGGTCCGGGCGATATGCGGGCATGGCGCGGCACCACCTGTTTTCGTCGCTTGCTCCCATTGTCGGCCATGCCGACCGGGGGAAATAGCAGGCACCCCGGGCCGAGCGGTCTACGATGGCCCCGTGTCCATCTACGCGGCGTACGGAACCGGTCTCCACCCCGGTCAGATGGCCCGGCGGGCCCCGCACTCGCCCCTGATCACCACGGGCTGGTTGGAGGGCTGGCGGCTGACCTTCGGCGAGTGCCTGCCCGAACCCGGGGGCGCGCTGGCGACCCTGGTCGAGGACGCCGGTCGTCGGGTCTTCGTGGCGCTGTACGACCTCATGGAATGGGACGAACCCCACTTGGACTTCTGGCAGGGCGCCCTGGATGTGCCGCGCGGGGGCCACAGCCGTCTGCGGGGCGTGTCCGAGGACGAGTACGAGAGACTGCGGCGCAGTCGGGCGCTGTGGTCGGTCGCGGGCGACGGGCGGGCCTACCGCAAGGTCACGGTGCGCGCCCGGACGGCCGACCACGGTGTGGTGACGGCCTGGGCCTACGTGCTCGACGGCTACGAGGGCGGAATGCCCTCGGCTATCCAACTGGGCGAGCTGGCGGTGGCCGCCGAGAAGGCCGGGGCGCCCGACTGGTACGTCTCCGAGCTGCTCGCACGGGAGTGCCTGCCCACCGAGCTGTGACCGCCGCGTCCCCCTTCGGGCCGGGCGCGGGAACACACGTGCGCACGCTCCCGGACGGCGCGGTCACCCGGGGGTAGCATCCGTCGTGTGACGGAACCAGAGCAGCAGCCGAGGACGACCGGCGAGGCCGGGGAGCTGGCGGCCGACGCGGCGCGCGAACTCCTGTCCCGTACCGGTGCCGACAGCTTCGACGCGCTGTTGGTACTCGGCTCGGGCTGGGCGGGCGCGGTGGACACGCTGGGCTCGTACGACATCGAACTGGACGCCGCCGACCTTCCCGGCTTCCACGAACCCGCCGCCGAGGGGCACTCCGGCAAGATCCGCAGCATGTGGGTGGGCGACAAGCGCGTCATCGTGTTCATGGGACGCGTGCACCTCTACGAGGGCCGCAGCCCGTTGGAGGTGGCCCACGCGGTCCGCACTGGCGTGGCGGCGGGTGCGGCGACCGCCGTGCTGACGGGCGCCGCCGGGTCGCTGCGCGCCGACTTCGCCACGGGGCAGCCCGTGGTGGTGCGCGACCACATCAACCTGACCGCCCGGTCGCCGCTGGTGGGGCCCTCGTTCGTGGACCTGTCGTCGGCCTACAGCCCCCGGCTGCGACGGGCCGTCCAGGAGGCGGACGCCTCGGTCCCCGAGGGCGTGTACGCGTGCACGACGGGGCCGCAGACGCAGACCCCGGCGGAGCTGAAGGTGCTGCGCCAGGCGGGCGCGGACCTGGTGGGCCACTCGATCGCCCTGGAGGCGGTCGCGGCGGTGGAGGCGGGCGCCGAGGTGCTGGGGCTGGCGGTGGTCAGCAACGACGCCGTGGGGGCGGTGTTCGAGCCCTTCGAGGCCGAGCGCGCCCTGGAAGTGGTCAAGCAGCGGGCCCGCAGGCTGGGCGAGCTGCTCAACAGGGTGATCGGCCAGTCCTAGGGGGCGGCCTCGACGGCTGCGGGGGTGGGGCGCCTCCGACCGGGCCCGTCCGGTACCGGCGTGGCGAGCGTACACCCCGAGGCCTGGGATGGACGGTACCGACCGGGTTCCGGTCGGAGGCAGTGCTTGCCCCGGTGCCCGCGCCGCGCGGAATCCCCGCAGATCCCGTTGGACTCGCGACCTGGGCACCCTGTACTTCCGTTATTCAGTTGAACCGCGCGCGTCGCCCTCGGGCAAGGTCCGGGCGGACGGCCATCCGCGCGAAGTCGCCCGCCCGAAACACTCTCCCTTAGGCATGCCTTACCTAACCAGAACTCCGGGGGCGCGTCAACCCCGGACGTGGCGGACCCGGCCGCCACACGGGGGCGGGGCCGGGCCGGACCCGGCAGCGGCGGCGCTCAGGCCAGCAGGAACACCGCCGCGAGCAGGACCGCGGTCGCGCCGATGACCGCGATCACCTCCAGGGGGACCATGGTCTGCGGCTCGTCCTGCGCGCCCAGCGCGGCGGGGCCCGCCTCGTCCACGTCCCTGACCGGTCCGCTGAGCGGGCGCGCCTTGTGGCGCTCGGCGTCCTGGCGGAGCTGCCGGGCGGACAGGTCCACCGGACGTGTGGAAGCGGGGTCCCCTTCGTCGTCCGGATCGAGGAATCCCCCCTCCCGTCGCATGTTGTCGCGGACCCGCTGGCGCTTGGTCTCGCGCAGCGGCCACGAGCGCACCACGCCCCCGGGAGTGTGCACCCGCAGGACGTCGGTGACGTCCACCCAGAGCACCGCCGCCCACGGCACGAAGGTCTCGCGCAGCGGGTTGACCACCCTCAGGCCGCGCTCGGTGGAGACCACGCGCGGGCGCAGCCAGACCAGGTAGACCGCGGAGACGGTCGCGATCAGCAGCGCCCCCGCGATCCAGGCCTGGCGGCCCTCGCCGCGCAGGAGCACGTCCACCAGCAGCAGGGCCGCGATCACGATCCACACGATCGCCGCCACCCGTGTGAAGGTGGAGTAGTGGGTGGTGGGGTTGGGGCCTTCCATCAGGAGGTCGTCCACTTCAGCTGCGCGAAGCCGGGCTTGATGACCCCGTTGATCAGCGCCAGGCGCTCGTCGAAGGGCAGGAAGGCCGACTTCATCGCGTTGACCGTGAACCACTGGATGTCGTCCCAGCCGTACCCGAAGGCCTCGCAGAGCCGGGCGAACTCCTCCGACAGGCTGGTGCCGCTCTGGAGGCGGTTGTCGGTGTTGACGGTGACGCGGAAGCGCAGGTCGCGCAGGAGCCGGATGGGGTGGTCGGCGATGGACTCCGCGGCTCCGGTCTGCACGTTGGAACTGGGGCACATCTCCAACGGCACCCGCTTGTCGCGCACGTACTGGGCCAGGCGGCCCAGCCGCGGGGCGCCGCCCTCGGTGTCGATGTCGTCGATGATGCGCACGCCGTGGCCCAGGCGGTCGCACCCGCACCACTGCAGGGCCTCCCAGATGGAGGGCAGGCCGAACGCCTCGCCCGCGTGGATGGTGAAGTGGAAGTTCTCCCGGCGCAGGTACTCGAACGCGTCCAGGTGCCGGGTGGGCGGGTTGCCCGCCTCGGCGCCCGCGATGTCGAACCCGGACACGCCCGCGTCGCGGTAGCGGACCGCCAGCTCGGCGATCTCCGAGGAGCGGGCGGCGTGGCGCATGGCGGTGACGAGCTGGCCGGTGCGGATGCTGCGCCCCTGGTCGGCGGCGCGCTTCTGGCCGAGTTCGAGGCCCTCCTGGACGGCCTCGACGACCTCCTCCAGGGTGAGCCCGGCCTCCAGGTGCTGCTCGGGTGCGTAGCGCTGCTCGGCGTAGACCACGCCGTCGGCGGCCAGGTCCTCCGCGGCCTCGGCGGCGACCCGCACCAGGGCGTCACGGGTCTGCATGACCGCCGTGGTGTGCGCGAACGTCTCCAGGTAGAGCTCCAGCGAGCCGGAGTCGGAGGCCTCGCGGAACCACCGCCCCAGCTCCTGCGCGTCGTAGGTGGGCAGACCGGTGTAGCCGGTCTCCCGGGCCAGTTCCACGACGGTGGCCGGGCGCAGCCCGCCGTCGAGGTGGTCGTGCAGCAGTACCTTCGGCGCCCGCCGGATCTGGTCGGCTGTGAGTGGCTGGTTCATGGATTCAGGATGCCACCAGCCGGGGAGCCGTCCCGACAGGCGGACGCGGGTCGCCGCGCCGAACGGCCGGGCTGCGGCCGGGAGCCGGGACGGCGGGCGGGGAGCCGGGCGGTGCTATGCGCTCGGGCGCGCTGGGGTCCGCCGCGGTGCGCGCGGCGGCTCGGGGCTCCCCGCCCGCGGGCCGTCTCAGGCCATGGCCTCCTCGGTGCCCACGCGGGTGTCGCGGCGCGAGCTCTCCCACAGCGCGGTCAGCGCGGTGGTCACCATGAAGCGGGTGCCCGTGCCGATGGCGCGCTCGTCCACGTCGAAGGTGCCCCGGTGCAGGTCCAGCATGGGTCCGTCCCAGTCCGGGGAGTGGGTGCCCAGGCGGGCCAGCGCGCCGGGGACGTGCTCCAGGTACCAGGCGAAGTCCTCGCCGCCCAGGCTCTGCGGGGTGGAGGCCGCCGCATCGGGACCCAGGGCGGCGGCGACGGCCTCGCGCATGAGGGCCACGCTGGTCGCCTCGTTGATGGTGGGCGGCACGCCCCGCCGGTAGGTCACCTCGGCCTCGGCGCCGTAGGCCGAGGCCACCGACTCCACCAGCCCCTTGATGATGTCGGGGGCCGCGTGCCAGGCCTCGTCGTCCAGGCAGCGCACGGTGCCCTCGGCGACGGCGTCGTCGGGGATGACGTTGGGCGCGGAACCGGCGCTGATCCTGCCCCACACCAGGCTGAACCCGGCACGGGGGTCGATCCGCCGCGACAGCGCGGCGGGCAGCTCGGTGACGACCTTGCCCAGGGCGTAGACGAGGTCGGAGGTCAGGTGCGGGCGCGCGGTGTGCCCGCCCGGGCCCGACAGCCGCACCATGAGCTGGTCGCAGGCGGCGGTGATGCCGCCGGTGCGCAGCCCGACCCGGCCCGCCATCAGGCGTGGGTCGCAGTGCAGGGCGAAGATGCGGTCCACACCCTCCATGGCACCGGCGTTGACAACCTCCACCGCGCCGCCGGGGAGCTCCTCTGCGGGCTGGAAGACGAGGCGGACCCGGCCGGGCAGCGCGCCCGCCCGCTCCAGCTGCGCCAGGAACACCCCGGCCGCCAGCACGACCGTGGTGTGCACGTCGTGCCCGCAGGCGTGGGCGACCCCCGGCACGGTGGAGCGGTAGGGGACGTCCTTCTCGTCCGTCAGGGGCAGGGCGTCGATGTCGGCGCGCAGGGCCACCAGGGGACCGGCGCCGGATCCGACGTCGCAGACCAGACCGGTGCCCTGGGGCAGTTCCCGCGGTTCGAGGCCCACCTCGCGCAGGCGTTCGGCGATCCGCCCCGTGGTGCGGTGTTCGGCGAAGGCGAGTTCGGGGTGCATGTGCAGGTCCCGTCGGAAGCCGCTCAGCTCCCGCCCGTGCCGCGCCAGGAAAGCGGTCAACTGTTCCGGCAGGTCATGTCCCTGCATGCGAGGGTCCCCTCTTCTCCACGTCTCAGCGTGTACCGGCTCCGTCGCCGGCACCGACCCTTGCGCGGGTGGGAGGACCGCCCTGGAGCTCGGCGGCGAGCATGTCCACGACGTCGTCGAGGGACCCGCCCTCGGCGATGACCGCGCGCTGACGTTCGTAGGAGGCGCCCTTGTCCAGGATCTCGGAGATCAGGTCCAGGTCCTCGGCGCAACCCAGGCGGGTCGCGACCGGTCTCAGCTCGCGGACCAGCTCGTACAGGTCGTCGCGGAGCGGAACCGTGGTCCCGCGCGCGTCCGTGATGACACGAGCGTCGAGTCCGTAGCGGGTGGCACGCCACTTGTTGTCCTTCACCACCCAGGACGGCGGGCTGGGCAGACCGTACCCGCGGTCGAGCTGGTGATCGAACAGCTCCACCAGGCTCTGAGAGAGCGCGGCGGCCATTCCCACCTCGCGCAGGGTGGGAATACCGTCGAACATCCGGATCTCGATGGTGCCGAAATCAGGGTGCGGACGGATGTCCCACCACACTTCCTTGATAGAGGCGATGGTACCTGCCCGGAGAAGCGTTTCGAGGTATTCCTCGAAAGCGGCCCAGTGCGGGAGGTTCGGCGGCGGCCCCGCGGTGGGCAGCGTGCCGAAGATGACGGACCGGGAGGAGGCCAGGCCGGTGTCCTGTCCGCCCCAGAACGGGCTGGACGCGCTCAGGGCGAGGAAGTGCGGCAGGTAGTGCGACAGGGCGTTGACCATGGGGATGGCCTTGTCCCTGTCGCGCACGCCGACGTGGACGTGGACGCCGCACGTCAGGATGCGCCGGACCAGCCACTGCATCTGCTCGACCAGCTCGCCGTAGCGCTTTCCGGGGCTGAGCTCCTGGTCGCGCCAGTCGTCGATGGGATGGGTTCCCGAGCAGGTCAGCGTGGTCCCCCAGGGCGCGAGGACCTCCCTCATGCGGTCGAGGTTGCGGCCCAGGTCGCTCCTGGCCTCCTCTACGGTCTCGCAGATCCCGGTCACGACCTCCACCTGGGACTGCATGAGCTCGTGGCGGAGCGGCGGGGCGGAGTCGGAACTGAGCTCGGGGAGTTCGGCGAGGAGCTTGGGCGCCTCCTGCCTCAGGTGCCGACTGCGCCGGTCGACGAGCTGGAGTTCCCACTCCACTCCGATCGTCGCGCGTTCGGACGAGTTGAATGCGATTCCCATCTGCCCTCCGAAGGGGGTGTTTGCGGCCGTCCTCGGCCGTCGCACCGTCGCGCCCCGGAGAACCGGTCAACCGGGACAGGGGAGGACTACCCCTCACGCACCGCACACATACGGGACAACCGCCCCGCTTCATACGAATTCCGTGGAAAGAATTTCTGTTTCGGACGAGTCGCCGGAGCGCCTACGCGCGGTCGCCGCGGCGTCGGCGCAGCGCCCACGCCGCGGTGCCCGCGGCGCCGGCCGCCCCCAGCAGGGACAGCACCCCGGCCAGCGCGCGCCGGGCCCGGCGGCGCTCGGCCGCCTCACTCGCCGACACCCGGGCCGAAACCCCCGCGACCCAGTCCGGGCGGGTCCAGTCCATGCCGTGCTCCTCCGGCAGGGGCAGGGAGCCGGTGTAGGGCGGCGGCACCGGCAGCCACGTGGCCGTCCACGCCGCGCTGAACATCACCAGGCGCATCACGAGGTTGATCCACACCAGCAGCCCCACCAGGACGGCGAAGGACGCGTAGACGGGGTTGCTGAGCGTCCCGGCGAGCAGCACCGCCGCCGCGGCCTTGAGGACCTCGAACCCGACCGCGCCCAGCAGGGCTCCCCTCCACATCATCCGCGTGGGCCGACCGCTGCCCGACAGCAGCGCGAAGGCCAGCACGAAGATCGCCATGTTGGCGCCGACCGCGATGGCCAGGGCGAGCGCGCGCAGGGACAGGTTGGCCAGGAGGGAGCTGTCCAGGCCCACCAGCCCGAGGAGCCACTGCGTGGCGGCCTGGGCGACGCTGGTGAAGGCCACCGCGAGCAGCAGCGCCGCGCCCAGGCCCAGCATGACCAGCAGGTCGGCCAGCTTGCGCAGGAGGAGGTTGGGGCCCTCCTTGAGGTTCTTGAGCCAGATGGAGTGCAGGGCCTCGCGCAGCGCGGACACCGCGTTCAGGCCCGCGTAGAGCAGACCGAGCACACCGATCACACCGGCGCCCACACGGGCCTGGGCGATCTCGTCGATGGGCAGTTGCTCGGACAGGCCCGGCAGGACGCCGTCCAGGGCCTGCTGGAGGTAGTCCCCCACCTCGACCTGCACGGCGGCGAGGTAGCCGACCGCCGCGAAGGCCAGCGCCAGCAGCGGGAAGAAGGACAGGAAGGCGAAGTAGGTGACCGCCCCGGCCAACTGGTTGCCGTTGCGGTCGGCGTAGCGCTCGTAGGCCCGGACCAGGTGGTCGACGGCGGGCCTGCGCCTGCGCATCTCCCAGTACGTGTCCATGCCCAGGTTCCGGTAGTGCCTGCCGGCGTCCCTGGCCCTGTCCAGCGCTGCGGCCACGCGGCCTCCCTCTCCGTCGCACGTGTCACCCGTGTCCCTACCCCGCGCGGCCGCGCGGGGTAGGGACACGGGTGACACGTGCGACGGAGAGGGAGGCCGCGTGGCCGCAGCGCTGGACAGGGCCAGGGACGCCGGCAGGCACTACCGGAACCTGGGCATGGACACGTACTGGGAGATGCGCAGGCGCAGGCCCGCCGTCGACCACCTGGTCCGGGCCTACGAGCGCTACGCCGACCGCAACGGCAACCAGTTGGCCGGGGCGGTCACCTACTTCGCCTTCCTGTCCTTCTTCCCGCTGCTGGCGCTGGCCTTCGCGGCGGTCGGCTACCTCGCCGCCGTGCAGGTCGAGGTGGGGGACTACCTCCAGCAGGCCCTGGACGGCGTCCTGCCGGGCCTGTCCGAGCAACTGCCCATCGACGAGATCGCCCAGGCCCGTGTGGGCGCCGGTGTGATCGGTGTGCTCGGTCTGCTCTACGCGGGCCTGAACGCGGTGTCCGCGCTGCGCGAGGCCCTGCACTCCATCTGGCTCAAGAACCTCAAGGAGGGCCCCAACCTCCTCCTGCGCAAGCTGGCCGACCTGCTGGTCATGCTGGGCCTGGGCGCGGCGCTGCTGCTCGCGGTGGCCTTCACCAGCGTCGCCCAGGCCGCCACGCAGTGGCTCCTCGGGCTGGTGGGCCTGGACAGCTCCCTCCTGGCCAACCTGTCCCTGCGCGCGCTCGCCCTGGCCATCGCGGTCGGCGCCAACATGGCGATCTTCGTGCTGGCCTTCGCGCTGCTGTCGGGCAGCGGTCGGCCCACGCGGATGATGTGGAGGGGAGCCCTGCTGGGCGCGGTCGGGTTCGAGGTCCTCAAGGCCGCGGCGGCGGTGCTGCTCGCCGGGACGCTCAGCAACCCCGTCTACGCGTCCTTCGCCGTCCTGGTGGGGCTGCTGGTGTGGATCAACCTCGTGATGCGCCTGGTGATGTTCAGCGCGGCGTGGACGGCCACGTGGCTGCCGGTGCCGCCGCCCTACACCGGCTCCCTGCCCCTGCCGGAGGAGCACGGCATGGACTGGACCCGCCCGGACTGGGTCGCGGGGGTTTCGGCCCGGGTGTCGGCGAGTGAGGCGGCCGAGCGCCGCCGGGCCCGGCGCGCGCTGGCCGGGGTGCTGTCCCTGCTGGGGGCGGCCGGCGCCGCGGGCACCGCGGCGTGGGCGCTGCGCCGACGCCGCGGCGACCGCGCGTAGGCGCTCCGGCGACTCGTCCGAAACAGAAATTCTTTCCACGGAATTCGTATGAAGCGGGGCGGTTGTCCCGTATGTGTGCGGTGCGTGAGGGGTAGTCCTCCCCTGTCCCGGTTGACCGGTTCTCCGGGGCGCGACGGTGCGACGGCCGAGGACGGCCGCAAACACCCCCTTCGGAGGGCAGATGGGAATCGCATTCAACTCGTCCGAACGCGCGACGATCGGAGTGGAGTGGGAACTCCAGCTCGTCGACCGGCGCAGTCGGCACCTGAGGCAGGAGGCGCCCAAGCTCCTCGCCGAACTCCCCGAGCTCAGTTCCGACTCCGCCCCGCCGCTCCGCCACGAGCTCATGCAGTCCCAGGTGGAGGTCGTGACCGGGATCTGCGAGACCGTAGAGGAGGCCAGGAGCGACCTGGGCCGCAACCTCGACCGCATGAGGGAGGTCCTCGCGCCCTGGGGGACCACGCTGACCTGCTCGGGAACCCATCCCATCGACGACTGGCGCGACCAGGAGCTCAGCCCCGGAAAGCGCTACGGCGAGCTGGTCGAGCAGATGCAGTGGCTGGTCCGGCGCATCCTGACGTGCGGCGTCCACGTCCACGTCGGCGTGCGCGACAGGGACAAGGCCATCCCCATGGTCAACGCCCTGTCGCACTACCTGCCGCACTTCCTCGCCCTGAGCGCGTCCAGCCCGTTCTGGGGCGGACAGGACACCGGCCTGGCCTCCTCCCGGTCCGTCATCTTCGGCACGCTGCCCACCGCGGGGCCGCCGCCGAACCTCCCGCACTGGGCCGCTTTCGAGGAATACCTCGAAACGCTTCTCCGGGCAGGTACCATCGCCTCTATCAAGGAAGTGTGGTGGGACATCCGTCCGCACCCTGATTTCGGCACCATCGAGATCCGGATGTTCGACGGTATTCCCACCCTGCGCGAGGTGGGAATGGCCGCCGCGCTCTCTCAGAGCCTGGTGGAGCTGTTCGATCACCAGCTCGACCGCGGGTACGGTCTGCCCAGCCCGCCGTCCTGGGTGGTGAAGGACAACAAGTGGCGTGCCACCCGCTACGGACTCGACGCTCGTGTCATCACGGACGCGCGCGGGACCACGGTTCCGCTCCGCGACGACCTGTACGAGCTGGTCCGCGAGCTGAGACCGGTCGCGACCCGCCTGGGTTGCGCCGAGGACCTGGACCTGATCTCCGAGATCCTGGACAAGGGCGCCTCCTACGAACGTCAGCGCGCGGTCATCGCCGAGGGCGGGTCCCTCGACGACGTCGTGGACATGCTCGCCGCCGAGCTCCAGGGCGGTCCTCCCACCCGCGCAAGGGTCGGTGCCGGCGACGGAGCCGGTACACGCTGAGACGTGGAGAAGAGGGGACCCTCGCATGCAGGGACATGACCTGCCGGAACAGTTGACCGCTTTCCTGGCGCGGCACGGGCGGGAGCTGAGCGGCTTCCGACGGGACCTGCACATGCACCCCGAACTCGCCTTCGCCGAACACCGCACCACGGGGCGGATCGCCGAACGCCTGCGCGAGGTGGGCCTCGAACCGCGGGAACTGCCCCAGGGCACCGGTCTGGTCTGCGACGTCGGATCCGGCGCCGGTCCCCTGGTGGCCCTGCGCGCCGACATCGACGCCCTGCCCCTGACGGACGAGAAGGACGTCCCCTACCGCTCCACCGTGCCGGGGGTCGCCCACGCCTGCGGGCACGACGTGCACACCACGGTCGTGCTGGCGGCCGGGGTGTTCCTGGCGCAGCTGGAGCGGGCGGGCGCGCTGCCCGGCCGGGTCCGCCTCGTCTTCCAGCCCGCAGAGGAGCTCCCCGGCGGCGCGGTGGAGGTTGTCAACGCCGGTGCCATGGAGGGTGTGGACCGCATCTTCGCCCTGCACTGCGACCCACGCCTGATGGCGGGCCGGGTCGGGCTGCGCACCGGCGGCATCACCGCCGCCTGCGACCAGCTCATGGTGCGGCTGTCGGGCCCGGGCGGGCACACCGCGCGCCCGCACCTGACCTCCGACCTCGTCTACGCCCTGGGCAAGGTCGTCACCGAGCTGCCCGCCGCGCTGTCGCGGCGGATCGACCCCCGTGCCGGGTTCAGCCTGGTGTGGGGCAGGATCAGCGCCGGTTCCGCGCCCAACGTCATCCCCGACGACGCCGTCGCCGAGGGCACCGTGCGCTGCCTGGACGACGAGGCCTGGCACGCGGCCCCCGACATCATCAAGGGGCTGGTGGAGTCGGTGGCCTCGGCCTACGGCGCCGAGGCCGAGGTGACCTACCGGCGGGGCGTGCCGCCCACCATCAACGAGGCGACCAGCGTGGCCCTCATGCGCGAGGCCGTCGCCGCCGCCCTGGGTCCCGATGCGGCGGCCTCCACCCCGCAGAGCCTGGGCGGCGAGGACTTCGCCTGGTACCTGGAGCACGTCCCCGGCGCGCTGGCCCGCCTGGGCACCCACTCCCCGGACTGGGACGGACCCATGCTGGACCTGCACCGGGGCACCTTCGACGTGGACGAGCGCGCCATCGGCACGGGCACCCGCTTCATGGTGACCACCGCGCTGACCGCGCTGTGGGAGAGCTCGCGCCGCGACACCCGCGTGGGCACCGAGGAGGCCATGGCCTGAGACGGCCCGCGGGCGGGGAGCCCCGAGCCGCCGCGCGCACCGCGGCGGACCCCAGCGCGCCCGAGCGCATAGCACCGCCCGGCTCCCCGCCCGCCGTCCCGGCTCCCGGCCGCAGCCCGGCCGTTCGGCGCGGCGACCCGCGTCCGCCTGTCGGGACGGCTCCCCGGCTGGTGGCATCCTGAATCCATGAACCAGCCACTCACAGCCGACCAGATCCGGCGGGCGCCGAAGGTACTGCTGCACGACCACCTCGACGGCGGGCTGCGCCCGGCCACCGTCGTGGAACTGGCCCGGGAGACCGGCTACACCGGTCTGCCCACCTACGACGCGCAGGAGCTGGGGCGGTGGTTCCGCGAGGCCTCCGACTCCGGCTCGCTGGAGCTCTACCTGGAGACGTTCGCGCACACCACGGCGGTCATGCAGACCCGTGACGCCCTGGTGCGGGTCGCCGCCGAGGCCGCGGAGGACCTGGCCGCCGACGGCGTGGTCTACGCCGAGCAGCGCTACGCACCCGAGCAGCACCTGGAGGCCGGGCTCACCCTGGAGGAGGTCGTCGAGGCCGTCCAGGAGGGCCTCGAACTCGGCCAGAAGCGCGCCGCCGACCAGGGGCGCAGCATCCGCACCGGCCAGCTCGTCACCGCCATGCGCCACGCCGCCCGCTCCTCGGAGATCGCCGAGCTGGCGGTCCGCTACCGCGACGCGGGCGTGTCCGGGTTCGACATCGCGGGCGCCGAGGCGGGCAACCCGCCCACCCGGCACCTGGACGCGTTCGAGTACCTGCGCCGGGAGAACTTCCACTTCACCATCCACGCGGGCGAGGCGTTCGGCCTGCCCTCCATCTGGGAGGCCCTGCAGTGGTGCGGGTGCGACCGCCTGGGCCACGGCGTGCGCATCATCGACGACATCGACACCGAGGGCGGCGCCCCGCGGCTGGGCCGCCTGGCCCAGTACGTGCGCGACAAGCGGGTGCCGTTGGAGATGTGCCCCAGTTCCAACGTGCAGACCGGAGCCGCGGAGTCCATCGCCGACCACCCCATCCGGCTCCTGCGCGACCTGCGCTTCCGCGTCACCGTCAACACCGACAACCGCCTCCAGAGCGGCACCAGCCTGTCGGAGGAGTTCGCCCGGCTCTGCGAGGCCTTCGGGTACGGCTGGGACGACATCCAGTGGTTCACGGTCAACGCGATGAAGTCGGCCTTCCTGCCCTTCGACGAGCGCCTGGCGCTGATCAACGGGGTCATCAAGCCCGGCTTCGCGCAGCTGAAGTGGACGACCTCCTGATGGAAGGCCCCAACCCCACCACCCACTACTCCACCTTCACACGGGTGGCGGCGATCGTGTGGATCGTGATCGCGGCCCTGCTGCTGGTGGACGTGCTCCTGCGCGGCGAGGGCCGCCAGGCCTGGATCGCGGGGGCGCTGCTGATCGCGACCGTCTCCGCGGTCTACCTGGTCTGGCTGCGCCCGCGCGTGGTCTCCACCGAGCGCGGCCTGAGGGTGGTCAACCCGCTGCGCGAGACCTTCGTGCCGTGGGCGGCGGTGCTCTGGGTGGACGTCACCGACGTCCTGCGGGTGCACACTCCCGGGGGCGTGGTGCGCTCGTGGCCGCTGCGCGAGACCAAGCGCCAGCGGGTCCGCGACAACATGCGACGGGAGGGGGGATTCCTCGATCCGGACGACGAAGGGGACCCCGCTTCCACACGTCCGGTGGACCTGTCCGCCCGGCAGCTCCGCCAGGACGCCGAGCGCCACAAGGCGCGCCCGCTCAGCGGACCGGTCAGGGACGTGGACGAGGCGGGCCCCGCCGCGCTGGGCGCGCAGGACGAGCCGCAGACCATGGTCCCCCTGGAGGTGATCGCGGTCATCGGCGCGACCGCGGTCCTGCTCGCGGCGGTGTTCCTGCTGGCCTGAGCGCCGCCGCTGCCGGGTCCGGCCCGGCCCCGCCCCCGTGTGGCGGCCGGGTCCGCCACGTCCGGGGTTGACGCGCCCCCGGAGTTCTGGTTAGGTAAGGCATGCCTAAGGGAGAGTGTTTCGGGCGGGCGACTTCGCGCGGATGGCCGTCCGCCCGGACCTTGCCCGAGGGCGACGCGCGCGGTTCAACTGAATAACGGAAGTACAGGGTGCCCAGGTCGCGAGTCCAACGGGATCTGCGGGGATTCCGCGCGGCGCGGGCACCGGGGCAAGCACTGCCTCCGACCGGAACCCGGTCGGTACCGTCCATCCCAGGCCTCGGGGTGTACGCTCGCCACGCCGGTACCGGACGGGCCCGGTCGGAGGCGCCCCACCCCCGCAGCCGTCGAGGCCGCCCCCTAGGACTGGCCGATCACCCTGTTGAGCAGCTCGCCCAGCCTGCGGGCCCGCTGCTTGACCACTTCCAGGGCGCGCTCGGCCTCGAAGGGCTCGAACACCGCCCCCACGGCGTCGTTGCTGACCACCGCCAGCCCCAGCACCTCGGCGCCCGCCTCCACCGCCGCGACCGCCTCCAGGGCGATCGAGTGGCCCACCAGGTCCGCGCCCGCCTGGCGCAGCACCTTCAGCTCCGCCGGGGTCTGCGTCTGCGGCCCCGTCGTGCACGCGTACACGCCCTCGGGGACCGAGGCGTCCGCCTCCTGGACGGCCCGTCGCAGCCGGGGGCTGTAGGCCGACGACAGGTCCACGAACGAGGGCCCCACCAGCGGCGACCGGGCGGTCAGGTTGATGTGGTCGCGCACCACCACGGGCTGCCCCGTGGCGAAGTCGGCGCGCAGCGACCCGGCGGCGCCCGTCAGCACGGCGGTCGCCGCACCCGCCGCCACGCCAGTGCGGACCGCGTGGGCCACCTCCAACGGGCTGCGGCCCTCGTAGAGGTGCACGCGTCCCATGAACACGATGACGCGCTTGTCGCCCACCCACATGCTGCGGATCTTGCCGGAGTGCCCCTCGGCGGCGGGTTCGTGGAAGCCGGGAAGGTCGGCGGCGTCCAGTTCGATGTCGTACGAGCCCAGCGTGTCCACCGCGCCCGCCCAGCCCGAGCCGAGTACCAACAGCGCGTCGAAGCTGTCGGCACCGGTACGGGACAGGAGTTCGCGCGCCGCGTCGGCCGCCAGCTCCCCGGCCTCGCCGGTCGTCCTCGGCTGCTGCTCTGGTTCCGTCACACGACGGATGCTACCCCCGGGTGACCGCGCCGTCCGGGAGCGTGCGCACGTGTGTTCCCGCGCCCGGCCCGAAGGGGGACGCGGCGGTCACAGCTCGGTGGGCAGGCACTCCCGTGCGAGCAGCTCGGAGACGTACCAGTCGGGCGCCCCGGCCTTCTCGGCGGCCACCGCCAGCTCGCCCAGTTGGATAGCCGAGGGCATTCCGCCCTCGTAGCCGTCGAGCACGTAGGCCCAGGCCGTCACCACACCGTGGTCGGCCGTCCGGGCGCGCACCGTGACCTTGCGGTAGGCCCGCCCGTCGCCCGCGACCGACCACAGCGCCCGACTGCGCCGCAGTCTCTCGTACTCGTCCTCGGACACGCCCCGCAGACGGCTGTGGCCCCCGCGCGGCACATCCAGGGCGCCCTGCCAGAAGTCCAAGTGGGGTTCGTCCCATTCCATGAGGTCGTACAGCGCCACGAAGACCCGACGACCGGCGTCCTCGACCAGGGTCGCCAGCGCGCCCCCGGGTTCGGGCAGGCACTCGCCGAAGGTCAGCCGCCAGCCCTCCAACCAGCCCGTGGTGATCAGGGGCGAGTGCGGGGCCCGCCGGGCCATCTGACCGGGGTGGAGACCGGTTCCGTACGCCGCGTAGATGGACACGGGGCCATCGTAGACCGCTCGGCCCGGGGTGCCTGCTATTTCCCCCGGTCGGCATGGCCGACAATGGGAGCAAGCGACGAAAACAGGTGGTGCCGCGCCATGCCCGCATATCGCCCGGACCGGGGACGCGCGTGGCGGCCAGGCCGCAGAGGGAGTGAGGCTAGCGTGACGAAGGTCGTGATCATCGGTGGCGGACCCGGGGGCTACGAGGCGGCACTGGTCGCCGCGCAGCTCGGCGCGGACGTGACGGTGGTGGAACGCGACGGCATCGGCGGCGCCTGCGTCCTCACCGACTGCGTGCCGTCCAAGAGCCTGATCGCCACCTCCACCCGCACCACGTACGTACGCGAGTCCGACAGCCTCGGCATCCGCATCCGCGACGCCCAGGACGAGGACGCGGTCCGGGTGGACACCGACCGGATCAACTCCCGCATCAAACTCCTGGCCCGGGCGCAGTCCGACGACACCCGCGCCCGCCTGGTCAAGGAGGGCGTGGAGGTGGTCAGCGGCGAGGCCCGCCTGGTCGACCCGCACATCGTGGCCGTGGGCGACGAGCGCCTGCGCGCCGACGTCGTCCTCATCGCCACGGGCGCCCACCCCCGCGAACTGCCCTCCGCCAAGCCCGACGGCGAGCGCATCCTCACCTGGCGCCACCTCTACGACATGGAGGAGCTGCCGGAGCGGCTGATCGTGGTCGGCTCCGGCGTCACCGGCGCCGAGTTCGCCAGCGCCTACCAGTCGCTCGGCTCCGAGGTCACCCTGGTCTCCTCGCGCGACCGCGTCATGCCCACCCAGGACGCCGACGCCGCCGAGGTGCTGGAGCAGGTCTTCATGCGCCGAGGCATGACCGTGCTCAACAAGACCCGCGCGGAGTCGGTGGTACGCACCGAGGACGGCGTGCTCGTCACCCTCTCCGACGGCCGCACGGTGGAGGGCAGCCACTGCCTGATGACGGTCGGCATGATCCCCAACACCCAGGACCTGGGCCTGGAGGAGGCCGGTGTCCGCCTGGGCGACGGCGGCTTCGTCGAGGTCGACCGGGTCTCGCGCACCACCGTCCCCGGCGTGTACGCCGCGGGCGACTGCACGGGCGTGAACATGCTGGCCTCCGTGGCCGCCATGCAGGGACGCATCGCCATGTGGCACGCGCTCGGCGAGGCCGTGTCCCCTCTCAAGCTCTCCACCGTGGCCTCCACCGTGTTCACCCACCCCGAACTGGCCGCCGTGGGCGCCAGCGAGGACGACGTGCGCAGCGGCCGGATCGACGGCCGGTCGGTCACCCTGCCGCTCAACACCAACCCGCGCGCCAAGATGAACGAGGTCAAGGACGGCTTCGTCAAGCTGATCTGCCGCCAGCACACCGGCATCGTGCTGGGCGGGGTCATCGTCGGCCCGCGCGCCAGCGAGCTGATCCTGGGCGTGTCCATCGCAGTGCAGCAGCGCCTGACCGTGGACGACATCGCGCACACCTTCTCGGTGTACCCGTCGCTGTCGGGCAGCGTGACCGAGGCCGCCCGCTCGCTCATGCTGGCGTCCCCGGAGTAGGCCGCCCCTTTTTACCCGCTCCTGACAAGAATCGAGTAATATCGCTTCGTGATCTGTCCCAAGTGTCAAAGCACCATGCGCACGTTCGACCGCCAGGGCGTCCACATCGACCGGTGTGACGGATGCCAGGGCATCTTCCTCGACCGGGGTGAGCTGGAGCGGGTCGTCAACGCCGAGCAGCGCCACTACGGTGTCGCGCCGCCGCCCGACCCCCACCAGGCTCCGCCCCACGGCTACCCGCAGCAGCACCGGGGCGGCTACCCGGACTCGCCGAAGGGCTACCGGGGCGGTTACCCCGACTCCCCGAAGGGCTACCGCGGCGGCTACCCGGACTCGCCGAAGGGCTACCGGGGCGGTCACGGCGGCTACCCCGACTCCCCGCGCGGCTACGGCGGACGCCGTAAGAAGAGCTTCCTCGAAGGCCTCTTCGACTGAGCCGAGCAGTCCCGACAACCTGAACGAGTAACCCGTGCACCCGCTGATCTGTACCCACTGCGGGGAATGGGACGAGACCCCCGACACCGCCGCGGGGGTCTCCGTGCTGCGCTGCGCCTTCTGCCAGCGCACACGCCCGTTCCTGCGCCTGCCCCTGTACTGCGTGTCGGGGCCGAGCGGCACCGGCAAGTCCACCATCGCCGGGGCGCTGCTGGAGCGGCTCCGCGACCGCTTCGTCGTCCTGGAACAGGACCTCCTGTGGGTCGGCGGACTCCGCGACCCCGCCGACCACCACCGCCTGTTCCGCTCCACCTGGCTGCGCACCGCCGCCATGGTCCAGCAGAGCGGACGGCCCGTCGTGCTGTGCGGCACGGTGGTGCCGCCGGAGCTGGAGCACCTGCCCGAGCGCGCCCTGTTCACCGGCGTCCACTACCTCGCGCTGACCTGCGAGCCCGATGTCCTGGCCGGGCGCCTGCGGGCCCGCCCCGCCTGGCGCGAGTGGGACGAGGAGCGGATCGCCGAGGCCCTGGAGTACGCGGCCTGGGTGGAGTCCGAGGCCGCGCGCCTGGAGCCCCCGGTCGACCTGCTGGACACCACCGGCGCCGAGCCCCGGGAGACCGCCGACGCAGTCTGCCGGTGGATCGCGGAACGGCACGTGCGGGCCACGGCCTCCTGACCTGACGCCGTGGGCTCGCGGTCCCGTCGGGGGAGACCGGACCGGTAGCGGCTGTGGGCGAGTGAGGGCGTCGGTCGCCTTCCGGTGACCGCCCCCGCCCCCGTCGGCAACCCCCGCCGGGAACAGTGCGGGAGGGGCCCTGCGGGCGGGCCCTCCCCACACCTCGAACCGTTCTCCTGATCGAGCGCCGAATGTTCGAGGGAATGCCGAAGCCTGCGTGGGTGGGGTCCCCCCTATTTCCAGGAAACCATCACCGCACCACCCACGACCAGCCCCGACTCCCGCCTGTGGAAAACGTGGAGACACGAAGAGGACCCCGAGCGGTCCGCCCGGGGCCCTCGGCCCGTCATCGTCCTGTCGGCTGTGCGCGGGTCAGAAGTCGAAGCCTCCGAAGTCCCCGCCTCCGAAGTCGCCGCCTCCGAAGTCCCCGCCTCCGAAGTCGCCTCCCCCGAAGTCCTCTCCCGCGCCGAC
Source organism: Nocardiopsis sp. RV163 (assembly GCF_001029525.1). Classification (NCBI taxonomy): domain Bacteria; kingdom Bacillati; phylum Actinomycetota; class Actinomycetes; order Streptosporangiales; family Nocardiopsidaceae; genus Nocardiopsis; species Nocardiopsis sp. RV163. The sequence goes on from NZ_LEKI01000022.1 coordinate 37,013, forward strand.
ATCACCGGCGCCCATGCCCATACCCATCATCGACCCCATCATGGAGCCCATCATCATGCCGGTGAACATGCCCATCATCATGTTCATCCCGAAGTAGCCGCTCGCGTAGGGCGAGTAGGCCGGACCGGCGTCGTAGTACGGGCGGCGCTCGCCGTCCACCTCTACCAGGCGGACGTCGGGCTGGCCGCCGGTGCGCACCGCACGCGCGCAGTCGGCGCAGGCGGTGACCTCGCGGGGCGCGCCGCCGGGCGGGGCCCAGGTCACGTCCTCCACGGACGGGCCGTGCTGCGGGTTGAAGAAGCAGGGTCCGCGCCGCTCGGGCACCGGGTCGCCGTTGAGGCGGGCCCGGGTGGCGGTCATGTAGTAGCGGCCGTCCTCCAGCGAGCTGGTGACCAGCCGGACCTGCTCGGGCTCGCGAATGTTGTCCAGCTGCGCCTTGGCCTGGTCGTAGGCGTCCATGGCCTGGGAGTAGTCGTTGCGGGTGGCGTCGTCGACCTTGGAGACGTCGATCTCCAGCCGGGCGACGTCCTCACCGAGGCGTACGACGTCCTCGGTGGCCATCTGCCGGATCTCCTCCAACTGCTTGGCCTTCTCGGCCTCGCGCCTCTTGCGGCTGCGGTGGACGAACCACGCGCCCGCGGCGACGACCGCCAGCAGGACTCCGAGGAGCACGAACCCGGAGGCGGCCCCGGCCTGCTCGGCCTCCTCGACCTGGGTGGCGGCGTCGGGGACGGCGACGAGGGTGTCGACCTGGTTGCCTCCGCCCTCCCGCACGGCGACCTCCCGGATCGCCTCGGTGTCCTCGACGTTGGGGGACAGCACCTGGAAGGTCTGGCTGCCCGCGAACACGCCGTAGACCCCGTCCCCGACCTCGTCCATGACGGGGTCCATCAGGGCGTCCAGCCCGGACTGGGAGGAGACGCTGTCGGTGGGCAGGATCACGTAGTAGACGGGGACGTCCGCCTCGGCGGCGGTCGACTCCAGGATTCCCTGCTCGGTCTCGGGGATCGCGTCGATGCTCGGGTCGATGAAGACGTTGTCTTTCCCGAGCTCCTCGGCGATCGCCTGGGACTCGGGCGGTTGGGGCTGGGCGTCAGCCGAGGCGGGCACCACCGCGGCGCTCACCATCGCCGCCGCGAGTCCGGCGGTCAGCACTGTGGGTGTTACCAAGCGGCGCAACATGATCGTTCCTCTCGCCTCCCTCTCCAACCTAGACGAACGGGTGCCCCCGCGGGGTTCCCCCTGTGCCGGAACTCACCGGCGGTACACGGGTTCACCCGTCGCGCGCGGCCTCACCGGTCGCACACGCACTGTCGCACACGCGCGGCGGCGCACGCCCGTCCGTGTGCGCTCTCCCCGCCGTACACGCGGCGCGGCCCGCCGGAGGTGCTCCGGCGGGCCGCTGCGGACGGGGTGAGGCCGTGGGTCAGCCCTGGCCGGAGGCTCCGGCGGGGACCTTCTCCACGCCGGGCTCGCCGACCTCGCCCTCGACGTCGTCGTGCGCCTCGTCCAGCGGCACGAAGCCGGAGGCGTCGCGCGGCGCGTGGTAGCGGGCCACGTCCAGGATGCCCTCGCGCTTGGCGACGATGGCCGGGACCAGCGCCTGACCGGCCACGTTGACCGCGGTGCGGCCCATGTCCAGGATCGGGTCGACGGCCAGCAGCAGGCCCACGCCCTCCAGGGGCAGGCCCAGGGTGGACAGGGTCAGGGTCAGCATGACGGTCGCGCCGGTGGTTCCGGCGGTCGCGGCCGAGCCGATCACCGACACGAACACGATCAGCAGGTAGTCGGTCAGGCCGAGGCTGACGCCGGGGAAGAACTGGGCGATGAAGATCGCCGAGATCGCCGGGTAGATCGCGGCGCAGCCGTCCATCTTGGTGGTGGCGCCGAAGGGCACGGCGAACGCGGAGTAGTAGCGCGGCACGCCCAGGTTCTGCTCGGTCACGCGCTGGGTGACGGGCATGGTGCCCATCGAGGAGCGGGACACGAAGGCCAGTTGGACCGCGGGCCACACGCCGCTGAAGTACTTCACCGGGGAGAGGCCGTTGACGCGGGCGAGCACCGGGTAGACGACGAACAGCACCAGCGCCAGGCCGATGTAGATGGTCAGCGCGAACTTGCCAAGGGCGCCGATGGTGGTCCAGCCGTAGCTGTACACGGCGTTGCCGAGCAGGCCCACCGTGCCGATCGGGGCCAGGCGGATGATCCACCACAGGGCCTTGAGCACGATCTGGAGCGCGGAGTCGGTGAAGGCGATGAAGGGCTCGGCGGCCTTGCCGACCTTGATCGCGGCGATGCCCAGGACGATGGCGATGACGATCAGCTGGAGGACGTTGAAGTCCAGCGAGGCGCTGAAACCGCCGTCCTCGGAGCCGGAGACGCTCGCGCCCAGGCCGAGGAAGTTGGCGGGGACGATGCTCTCGATGAACGCCATCCAGGAGCCGGTGCCCGAGGGCTCGGCGGCGGTGGTCGCGTCCACGCCGCTGTTGACGCCGGGCCGCACGATCAGGCCCAGGGCGATGCCGATGCCCACCGCGACCAGGGCGGTCGCGCCGAACCACAGCAGGGTCTTCCAGGCCAGCCGCGCCGCGTTGGTGACGTTGCGCAGGTTGGCGATGGAGGAGATGACGGCGAGGACGATCAGCGGCGGGACGATGGTCCGCAGCAGGGTGACGAAGGTCGAGCCGACGGTGTCGAGGGTGACGGCGAGCCAGTTGGTGGCGTCACCGGTCTCGGCGTCGGGCGGACTGAGCTGGAAGGCGACGGCCCCCAGGACGACGCCGAGGACCAGGCCCGCCAGGACCTGTGCCGCGAACGGGAAACGGAGGGTTCTGCGCTTCTTGGGCGCGTCTGTGCTCTGTGCGGACACGGGATGGGACTCCAGTGGTGGTGAAGGCAGCCGGAGGGGTACGCACGGCGGAGCGGTCGGCGCCGCCGGGGTTTCCGGCACGGGGAACGGCGGGCATCACCGAGGGGATGGTGACACGGGGAAGAAGGGTGCGCGGCGCGCTGCCCGGAAGGGCGCGCGTGGACCTAGCGACACGCCTGACAACCGCGGCGGCACAGGTCGATGTGCCACCGTCGCGTCAGTCCCCAGATGTTCGTCACAGACAAGGACAATAACGTTCGTTCCTTATCTATTCCATACGGGGGCGTCGACAACTTCCTGTCCCTGGCGCCACATCGTCCACTCCACGGGCACTGCGGCGCGTTCCGCCCGGCTCGGATGCGTCGAGGATCACTCCGGGGCGGGGCCGGGTGGGACCATCTGTGGAAACACCGTTACGGGGTGACAGTGACGGCTACCGTGGGCGACGAGAACGATCGCAGTGGAGCTCGCGGTCGAGGTGGTCCCTCCCGGGTCGGAGATCCTGGACCGCGAACGCAGACCCCAGCTCCACGCCAGGGCGGGTATCCCGAACCACTGGCGGATCGAGCGGGAGGGAGACGACGCGGTGCTCTACTCGTACGAGAGGGATCTGGGCAGTCCGAGTGGTGGCTACCGCCAGCCGACCGTGCACCGTGGCGAGCTCGCGCTCTCCCAACCGTTCGACATCGAGCTCGACCTGACCGACATCCTGAACCGCTGACCGCGTGCGGGGGGAGGCACCGGCCGCCGGTGCCTCCCCCCGCGCCTGCGCGCGGCTCACCCGCGCGTGGGGCGGACGCTAGGCGTCCTTGATCTCGCAGACCACCGCGCCGTTGCCCACGGCCTCGCCCGCGGCGATCCTCAGGCCCGTCACCGTCCCGGCCTTGTGCGCGTTGAGCGGCTGCTCCATCTTCATGGCCTCGATGACGACCACGGTGTCGCCCTCGGCGACCCGCTGGCCCTCCTCGGCCACCAGCTTGACCACGGTGCCCTGCATCGGCGAGACCAGCGAGTCGCCGCCCGCCGCCGCGGTGTTCCCGCCGCCCCCGCGCGCGGTCCGCTTCCTACGGTGCTGACCGCCCGCCGCCGGGGCGGCGGCGGGCGAGGCGCCCAGGCCCGCGGGCAGGACGACCTCCACGCGCTTGCCGCCCACCTCGACGGTGACCCTCTCGCGCTCGGCCCCGACCGGCTCGCCCGGGGTGCCCGACCACGGCTCCAGACGATTGTCGAACTCGGTCTCGATCCACCGGGTGTGGACCCCGAACGGCTGCTCGGGGTCGGCCGGGGCGAAGGCCGGGTCGTCCACCACGGCCTGGTGGAAGGTGATCACCGTGGGCATCCCGCCGACCGTGAACTCGGCCAGGGCCCGCCGCGAGCGCTGGAGGGCCTCGGCGCGGGTGCGGCCGGTCACCACGAGCTTGGCGACCATCGAGTCGAAGGCCTGGGGCACCGTGAACCCGGTCTCGCAGCCGGTGTCCACGCGCACGCCCGGGCCGCCGGGCAGGTTCAGCTCGGTGATGGTGCCCGGCGCGGGCATGAAGCCCCGCCCGGGGTCCTCGGCGTTGATGCGGAACTCGAAGGAGTGCCCGCGCACCTCGGGATCGCCGTAGCCCAGCTCCTCGCCGTCGGCGATGCGGAACATCTCCCGGACCAGGTCGATGCCGGTGACCTCCTCGGTCACGGGGTGCTCGACCTGCAGGCGGGTGTTGACCTCCAGGAAGGAGATGGTGCCGTCCACGCCCACCAGGAACTCGCAGGTGCCCGCGCCGGTGTACCCGGCCTCGGCGAGGATGGCCTTGGAGGAGGCGTGCAGCCGCTCCATCTGCTCCGCGGACAGGAACGGCGCGGGCGCCTCCTCCACCAGCTTCTGGTGGCGGCGCTGGAGCGAGCAGTCGCGGGTGGAGACGACCACGACGTTGCCGTGGGTGTCGGCCAGGCACTGGGTCTCCACGTGCCGTGGCCGGTCCAGGTAGCGCTCCACGAAGCACTCGCCCCGGCCGAAGGCGGTGACCGCCTCGCGCACCGCGGACTCGTAGGCGTCGGCGACCTCGTCCAGGGTGTGGGCGACCTTGAGGCCGCGCCCGCCGCCGCCGAAGGCGGCTTTGATCGCGATGGGCAGGCCGTGCTCCTCGGCGAAGGCGACGACCTCCTCGGCCGACTCCACGGGGTCGGCGGTGCCCGCCACCAGCGGGGCGCCGACCTTCTGGGCGATGTGGCGGGCCTGGACCTTGTCGCCCAGGGCGGTGATCGCCTCGGGTGGCGGGCCGATCCAGGTCAGGTCCGCGTCGATGACGGCCCGGGCGAAGTCGGCGTTCTCGGCCAGGAACCCGTAGCCGGGGTGGACGGCGTCCGCCCCGGATGCCTGGGCCACCGCCAGGAGCTTGGCGATGTCCAGGTAGGAGTCGGCCGGGGTGGCCCCGCCCAGGGAGTGGGCCTCGTCGGCGACCTTGACGTGCAGGGCGTCCAGGTCGGGCTCGGCGTAGACGGCGACGCTGGCCAGTCCGGCGTCGCGGCAGGCGCGGGCGATGCGCACGGCGATCTCGCCGCGGTTGGCGATCAGTACTTTACGCACGGTGGGAAGTCCTTCTGCTCGACGCGGGGCGGACAGCGCGCCGACCGCTCCATGGTGAGTCTGCGGGTGGGGGTGGCGGGGTCATCGCGTGCTCAGCCGCCAGGCGCCGGGGCCCTGGCGGGGCGGTGCGCCGCGTATGAGGCGCGAGCGGTCCCGCCAGCCGGACGGGCGTTCGGCGGCGGGCTCCTCGGCGGCCCGGGCGGCCCGGGCTCGGGCGCTGAGCACGGCGGTCAGGGCCGCGAGTTCCTCGGCGGTGGGCTCGCCCCGGACCACGGCCAGGTGCGGCGGGTTCTTCGGCGCGCTCACAGCGGGATGTTCCCGTGCTTCTTGGGCGGCAGCTGCTTGCGCTTGTTGCGCAGGGCCTTGAGGGACTTGGCGATCCGGACGCGGGTCTCTGAGGGCATGATGACCCCGTCCACGTACCCCCGCTCCGCGGCGGAGTAGGGGTTGAGGAGGGTGTCCTCGTACTCGCCGACCAGCCGGGTGCGCTCGGCCTCGACGTCGTCGGCGGCGGCCAGGGCGCGCCGGTGCAGGATGTTCACCGCGCCCTGGGCGCCCATGACCGCGATCTGCGCCGTGGGCCAGGCCAGGTTGACGTCGGCGCCCAGGTGCTTGGAGCCCATGACGTCGTAGGCGCCGCCGAAGGCCTTGCGCGTGATGACGGTGATCAGGGGCACCGTGGCCTCGGCGTAGGCGTACAGCAGCTTGGCGCCGCGGCGGATGATGCCGTCCCACTCCTGGTCGGTGCCGGGCAGGAACCCGGGCACGTCCACGAAGGTCAGCACCGGCACGTTGAAGGCGTCGCAGGTGCGCACGAAGCGCGCGGCCTTCTCGGAGGCGTCGATGTCCAGGCAGCCCGCCAGGCTCATGGGCTGGTTGGCGACGATGCCGACGGACTGGCCGTCCACGCGGCCGAAGCCCACCGCCATGTTCGTGGCGAACTGGGCGTGGACCTCCAGGAAGTCGCCGTCGTCCAGGACGGCCTCGACCACCGTGCGCATGTCGTAGGGCTGGTTGGCCGAGTCCGGGATGAACGAGTCCAGGGCCAGGTCGGTCTCGGTGGTCTCGTCGCCCGGGGCCTCCTCGGGAGGCAGCGGCGGCGCCTCCTCCAGGTTGTTGTCGGGCAGGTGCGAGAGCAGCGTCCTGACGTACTCGATCGCGTCCTGCTCGTCGGCGCCCATGTAGTGCGCCACACCCGACCTGGTGTTGTGGGTGCGGGCGCCGCCCAGCTCCTCCATGGAGACGTCCTCGCCGGTCACCGTCTTGATGACGTCGGGGCCCGTGATGAACATCTGCGACGTCTCGTCGACCATCACGACGAAGTCGGTGAGGGCGGGGGAGTAGACGTGGCCGCCCGCGGCGGCGCCCATGATCAGGGAGATCTGCGGGATGACGCCCGAGGCGTGGGTGTTGCGCCGGAAGATCTCGGCGTACAGGCCGAGCGCGACCACGCCCTCCTGGATGCGCGCGCCGCCGCCCTCGTTGATGCCCACGACGGGGCACCCGTTGGTGAGGGCGTGGTCGAGGACCTTGACGATCTTCTCGCCGTAGACCTCGCCCAGCGATCCGCCGAAGACGGTGACGTCCTGGCTGAACACCGCCACGGGACGTCCGTCGACCGTTCCGTGGCCGGTGACGACGCCGTCACCGTAGGGGCGGTTGCTCTCCAGGCCGAAGCTGGTGGAGCGGTGTCGGGCCAAGGCGTCGAACTCCACGAACGAGCCGGGATCGAGCAGTGCGTCGATCCGCTCGCGGGCGGTCATCTTGCCTTTGGCGTGCTGTTTCTCAACGGCTCGGGCAGACCCTGCGTGTACGGCCTCGTACCGGCGTCGTTGCAGGTCGGCGAGCTTTCCCGCGGTCGTGTGGATGTCGATCTCGTTCGCGGACAGCGGTTCAGGGGCTTCGGTGGCCATAACTACGCAGGTTAACCGCGAGGGGTCGTCACACGGGAACCCAGCCCTGGTTACCGGTGAGTAGCTAAGCGGGGGCACCGTCCTCGACCAGCCCAGTCGTCGGGGTCCGCGTCCGGAGCGTGCACGGAGCGCACGCGAGGCGGACGGAACGTGCACGCCGGGTCCGCGGCGCGGAGCGCGGTATCGCCGAAAACGCGTGAGGAAATGTGCTCTCCTTTCTTGTCAGCAACAATGCTTAACGTCCGGGTAAAACATCGAAAATGCGCCCCCGCGCACCTGGTGGCGGGTGCGATCTCTGTAGGGTCGTTGACCATGACAGCGGTAAGCGCGGAACGCGACAGTGCACGACAGGAAGTTCCCGAGCAGCTCAGGAATGACGTCAAACTGCTCGGCGAGATGCTCGGAACGGTCCTCGCCGAAAGCGGCGGCGAGGATCTGCTCGCCGATGTCGAGAAGCTCAGGAGAGCGGTGATCGGCGCCCGCGACGGGTCGGTCACAGGGGAGGAGATCACCGCGATCGTCGCCGCCTGGCCGCTGGAGCGCGCCAAGCAGGTGGCGCGCGCCTTCACCGTCTACTTCCACCTGGCCAACCTGGCCGAGGAACACCAGCGGATGCGGGCCCTGCGCGAGCGCGACGACGCAGCCAACCCGCCCCGCGAGTCCCTCGCGGCGGCCGTCCGCGCCATTCGCGAGGGCGACGGCGGTGAGGAACGCCTCAACGAGCTGATCGCGGGCATGGAGTTCCACCCCGTGGTCACCGCCCACCCGACCGAGGCGCGCCGCCGCGCCGTGTCCACCTCCATCCTGCGCGTCAGCGCCCAACTGGAGGCCTGGCACGCCTCCCACGAGGGCAGCAGCGCCGCCGCCGAGGCGCACCGGCGCCTGCTGGAGGAGATCGACCTGCTCTGGCGCACCTCCCAGCTGCGCTATACCAGGCTCAACCCGCTCGACGAGGTGCGCACCGCCCTCGCCGCGTTCGACGAGACCATCTTCTCCGTCATCCCGCAGGTCTACCGGAGCCTGGACGCCGCCATCGACCCCGAGGGCACCGGCGTGCGCCCGCCCCGCGCCACGCCCTTCGTGCGCTACGGAAGCTGGATCGGCGGTGACCGCGACGGCAACCCCTACGTCACCTCCGACATCACCCGCGAGGCCGTGCTCATCCAGTCCGAGCACGTTCTGCGCGGCCTGGAGGCCTCCTGCACCAAGGTGGCCCGCACCCTCACCGCCTACTCCAACCTCACCCCCGCCAGCCCGGCGCTGCTGGACGCGCTCGCCTCGGCCAAGGCGGGACAGCCCGAGCTGACGGCGGAGATCGGGGCGCGCTCGCCCAACGAACCCCACCGCCAGCTCCTGCTGCTGGCCGCCGCCCGGCTGCGCGCCACTCGCGAGCGCGACGCCGACCTGGCCTACCCCGACGCCGACGCCTTCCTGGCCGACCTGCGCACCGTGCAGGAGTCCCTGGCCGAGGCGGGCGCGGTCCGCCAGGCCTACGGCGAGCTCCAGCACCTGGTCTGGCAGGCCCAGACCTTCGGCTTCCACCTCGCCGAACTGGAGATCCGCCAGCACAGCGAGGTGCACGCCGCGGCGCTCGCCGAACTGCGCGAGGGCAAGGAGCTGTCCGAGCGCACCGAGGAGGTCCTCGCCACGATCCGGGTGATCGCCTGGATCCAGGAGCGCTTCGGGGTGGAGGCCTGCCGCCGCTACGTCGTCAGCTTCACCCGCTCCGCCGAGGACATCGCGGCCGTGTACGAGCTGGCCGCCCACGCGCTGCCCGCAGGACGCGTGCCGGTCCTGGACGTCGTCCCGCTGTTCGAGACCGGCGCCGACCTGGACGCCTCGCCGCACGTGCTAGCCGGCATGCTCGAACTGCCCCAGGTCAACAGGCGCCTGGACGAGACCGGCCGCAGGATTGAGGTCATGCTCGGCTACAGCGACTCCGCCAAGGACGTCGGGCCGGTCAGCGCCACCCTGCGCCTCTACGACGCCCAGGCCCGTCTGGCCGCGTGGGCGGCCGAGCACGACGTGCGCCTGACCCTGTTCCACGGCCGCGGCGGCTCGCTCGGCCGCGGCGGGGGTCCGGCCAGCCGCGCCCTGCTCGCCCAGGCGCCCGGCTCGGTCGGCGGACGGTTCAAGGTCACCGAGCAGGGCGAGGTCATCTTCGCCCGCTACGGGCAGTCCGCGATCGCCCGCCGCCACATCGAGCAGGTCGGCCACGCGGTGCTGATGGCCTCCACCGACGCCGTCCAGGAGCGTGAGCGCTCCGCCGAGCGCGAGTACCGCGCCCACGCAGACACCATCGCCCGCGCCGCCCAGGAGGCCTACCTGGAGCTGATCAACACCGAGGACTTCGCGGTGTGGTTCTCCCAGGTCACCCCCCTGGAGCAGCTTGGCGAGCTGCGGCTGGGCTCGCGCCCCTCGCGGCGCGGCGCGGCGCGAGGGCTCGGCGACCTGCGCGCCATCCCGTGGGTGTTCTCCTGGACCCAGACCCGGGTCAACCTCCCGGGCTGGTTCGGCCTGGGTACGGGCCTGGCCGCCGTGGAGGACCTGAGCGTGCTCCAGGCCGCCTACCGCGAGTGGCCCATGTTCTCGTCCCTGCTGGACAACGCGGAGATGAGCCTGGCCAAGACCGACCGCACCATCGCCGAGCGCTACCTGGCGCTGGGCGGGCGGCCGGAGCTGACCGAGCTGGTGCTGGCCGAGTACGACCGCACCCGCGACTTGGTGCTCAAGGTGACCGGGCACAGCCGCCTGCTGGAGAACCGGGCGGTGCTCTCCCGCGCGGTGGACCTGCGCAACCCGTACGTGGACGCGCTCTCCCACCTCCAGCTTCGCGCGTTGGAGGCGCTGCGGGGCGAGGAGGCCGACTCCCTGTCGGAGGAGGACCAGCAGCACCTGGAGCGGCTGCTGCTGCTCTCGGTCAACGGCGTGGCCGCCGGGCTCCAGAACACCGGCTGACCACCGGTCGGCCCGCACGCGCGAGGGCGCCCCGCACCCGGGAGGGGGTCGCGGGGCGCCCTCGCGCGCCCGAGCCCGTTACTCGGGGAAGGCGCTGGTGTCGATGGTGGGGTCGAACGGCTCGGGGGGATCTCCTTGCCGAAGGGGACCTTCGTGGAGTTGGTGTACCTGCCGTTCCCCGGATCGGAGCAGAGGGTGACCTCGCCCCCGCCGGTCTGCGGGTCCCCGCGGTCCACCAGCAGGTACAGGGGGATTCCGGCGTGGGCGTAGCCCCAGAGCTTGGGCTTGCGGTCCTTGCCCGCAGTGCTCTTCGACGTCACCTCGACCACCAGCAGGGCGTCGGACATCATGCTGTCGGGGTCGTACTCCATGGACGAGCAGGGCAGGACCACGAGGCCGGGGATGTAGACGCCGGTCCTCATGGGGACGCGCACATCAAGGGTCTGCTGGAGGCTCGCGTCCGCGAGGTCGCTTCCATCCCGCAGGAACCCGCGCTACATCTCCCTTCGGATCAGGGAGACGACGGGGGCGTGTTCGCGTGTTGGGGGTGCCACGAGAAAGAGCCCGCCCTCGGCCCGCCACCCGTCGGGCAGGTCCAACTCCTTCCAGGTGCGCAACATGAGCTCCCAGTGAGACGGTGTTCCGGGAGCCGTCTCAGTTTCCGCGGTACTCATCTGTCGCGTCACCCCCAGTAGCTGAACGCAGCAACGCACGACCGTCCAAGCGCTGGTTTCAGCTCAACGGGCTGCCCTTCGCCGCACAGGGGTTTCCGGACAGGGGTGCGGCGCTGCTGTAATGGGGGCATGGCCAGCGCACACGATCCCTTCCCGCGACCCCCGCTCGACGCGGCGGCCCTCGACGCCGCCCTCGTCCGTCCGGGCGGTGTGTGGCACCGGATCGAGGTGCTCCCCGAGGCCGCGTCCACCAACACCGAGCTGACCGCGCGCGCCGTGGCGGGCGCCCCGCACGGCAGCGTGCTGGTCACCGAGCACCAGACCGCCGGGCGCGGGCGCCTGGGCCGCGGCTTCTCCACCCCGCCCCGCGCCGCACTCACCTTCTCCCTCCTGGTCCGGCCCGAGGTGCCCGTCACCGGCCTGGGCTGGCTCCCCGCGCTCATGGGCGCGGCCGCGGTCGGCGCCGTGCACCGGGTGACGGGGGTCAAGGCCGCGCTCAAGTGGCCCAACGACGTCATCGTCCCCGCGCACCTGCGCTCGGAGCCCGCGACGGCCGACGGCAAGCTCGCGGGCATCCTCTCCGAGGCCGACTTCTCCTCCGGCCGGGCCGGCGTGGTCGTGGGGATGGGCCTCAACGTCTCCCAGGAACGCGCCGAACTCCCCGTGGACACCGCCGTCTCCCTGCGCGGGGAGGGGTCGGACGCCCTGGACCGGGGCGTCCTGCTCGCCGCCGTCCTGGGTGAGTTCGAGGAGCTGTACACGGCGTGGACCGCCGCCGGAGGCGACGCCGAGGCCAGCGGGCTGGCCGCCGCCTACCGGGACGCGTGCGTCACCGTCGGGCGCCGCGTGCGGGTCCACCTGCCCGGGGACCGGGTGCTGGAGGGCGCCGCCACCGGCGTGGACGCCGACGCCCGGCTGCTGGTTCGCGGACCCGGCGGGGAACGGGCCCTGAGCGCGGGCGACGTCGTCCACGTGCGCCCCGGCTCGTGATCCCGGCCGTGCGGCCCTCCGCCGCCGACCGGGTCCCGACCGCCGACCGGTTCTCCTCCGCCGCCGCCGCGCCGCCGCCCGCAGGGGACTCCGGGCACTCCCGCTGCCACCCCCGCGTGTGCGATCATCACCGTGCGCGGCCGTCGCGCCGACCGCGGGCCGAGCGGGCCCGTCGGCAGGCACCCTGTCAGGGGACGAACCGCGGGCGTAAGCTGGAGTGGAACCCCGTGCCGCCTGCCGGCCGGTGCCGAAGTGACTGTTCCCCGCCCCGGCGGGGATGGCCCGTGAAAGAGAACGTATGCCGTCGCGTCCCGACCCGAAAGCGATCGAGTCCGCCCTGCTCGGCGGTGAAGCGGTCTACACCAGGGAGCAGGCGATCGAGCTCGCCGGCGCCGACAACGAGCTGGCCGGGCGCATCTGGCGCGCCCTGGGCTTTCCCAACCAGGGCGACGACACCGTCACCTTCGCCGAGAGCGACGTCGAGTCGCTGCGCATCGCCAACTCCCTGGTCCAGGAGGGCGTCCTGGACGAGGAGGGCGTGGTCCGCTTCGCCCGCGCGATGGGCCAGACCATGGCCCGCCTGGCCGACTGGCAGACCAGCATACTGAGCACCCTCATCTACCAGGAGGGCGAGGACTCCGTCAGCCCGCTGATGAACCGGGTCAAGGAGCTGCTGCCGGACGTGGAGCGGCTCCTGTTGCACATCTGGCGCAGACAGCTCGCCGCCTCCTCGGCCCGCACCCTCGCGGTGATGTCGGACAACGACGCCGTGCCCAACTACTACCCGCTGGTCGTCGGGTTCGCGGACCTGGTCTCCTTCACCACGCTGAGCCGCGAACTCGACGAGGTCGAGCTGGCCGGGGTGGTCGAGGGCTTCGAGGCCACCGCCGCCGACATCGTCGCCTCCGGCGGCGGCCGCGTGGTCAAGACCCTGGGCGACGAGATCCTCTACGTCGCGGACTCCCCGGCCGAGGCCGCCGACATCGCGCTGCGCCTGGCCTCGGGCGTCAAGACCCACGTGGAGGTGCCCGACGTCCGGGTCGGCCTGGCCGCCGGGCCGGTGCTGACCCTGCACGGCGACGTGTTCGGCACGACCGTCAACCGCTCCAGCCGCCTGACCTCCTTCGCCAGACCCGGCACCGTCCTCATCGACGAGAGCCTCGCCGAGAGCCTCGCCGACGAGGAGGGACTCCAGGTGGTGCGGGTGCGCGCCCGGCACGCGCACGGGCTCGGCCTCATCCAGCCCTACGCCCTGCGCCGCAACTTCGAGCCCGCGGGCTGAGAACCCCGCGTTCCCCTACGCACGATCACCGTGTGCGCCGCGACCCGACGGGATAGGCTCGAAGGCGTCGCACCAGTCCGTGAGAGGTCAGGTGGTGAGCCGGTGACCGCCCCTTCCCCCGTCCAGCGTCTGCGCACCTCGGGTGTCTTCAGCCTCGAGGGCAGCGGTTTCGACGTCGAGAACAACGTCTGGATCGTCGGAGACGACGAAAGCGCCATCGTCATCGACGCCGCCCACGACCACGAGGCGATCGCCCGGGGTCTGGGCGACCGCGAACTCATGGCCATCGTGGCCACCCACGGGCACAACGACCACGTCAACGCGGCCGCCGCGCTGGCCGACCTGGCCTACTGCCCGATCCTGCTGCACCCCGGCGACGCCGAACTGTGGTACCGCGTGCACCCGCACCGGGAGCCGGACGCCCTGCTCCTGCACGGCGAGGCGCTGGTGGTCGGGGGAGTGGAGCTGGAGGTGCTGCACACCCCGGGCCACACGCCGGGCGGGGTGTGCCTGTACGCGCCCGCGCTCGGGGCGGTCTTCACCGGCGACACCCTCTTCCCGGGCGGCCCCGGCGCCACCGGGCAGCCGTTCTCGGACTTCCCCACGATCATCGCCTCGATCCGCGAGCACCTCGCGGTCCTGCCGCCGGACACGGTCGTCCACCCCGGCCACGGGGAGTCCACCACCGTGGCCGAGGCAGCCGAGCACCTCGACGCCTGGGCGTCCCGGGGGTTCTGAGCCGGGTACCGGTAGGCACCGACCGGCGCCGGGCGGGCGGCTCCGTCGGAGCTGTCAGGGGCCCGCTCCGGCGTCCGCCGCGCCCCGGCCGTCCGGGACAGCAGGGCCGATCAGCCCCTTCCGAACCGGTCCTCTACGCTCGGATCGCACATCCTGGATCGGAGCACCATGCACCCCACCCGTCTCGCCCCCGCGGCTCTCCTCGTCGCCCTGGCCGCCACCGCGTGCGGCCCCGAGCCCACTGCCGAGAGCGAGAAGCCGACGGCCGCGGCCACGTGCCAGGAGCACGTCGAGCGTTCGTGGGAGTCCCTGGTCGGCGCGGAGTTCGACACCTCCTCCGACATCACCGTGACCAGCTCCGAAAACCCGTGGGAGTACGAGGTCGTCGCCAGCGCCGACACGGAGAACGACTCAGGCGGGGTGGAGCGAGCCGAGTACACGTGCTTCGCCGTCAACAACTCCGGTGACTGGGTGGTGGTGGATATGCGGCCCGTCGCGTAGGAGCCGGACACGGCGCGGGCCCGTTCCGGCTGGACGGCTCCGACCTTCGGCCGCACTCCGGCGAACTGGTCATCACGAGCGACAGCCCAGACGGTAACGTCATCCACCCGGCCCACACGCATGAGCGGTTGCACGCACTCATCACGGGGGCCCTGGCGGTGGCGCTTCCTGCCAGACACTCACTCGAAGCGTTGAAGGACCTCGCATGAACGGCTGGCACAAGAGTAGCTACAGTCCCAACGGATCGAACTGTGCCGAGGCGCGGGAGCACGCGGCGGGCGTGGACGTGCGCGGCACCCAGAACCGTGAGCCGGGGCGACTGGAGTTCGCCGCCAGCGAGTGGACCGCGCTCGTGGACTCCCTCAAGCACCACGGCTAGCGACCACCCGACCAAGGGCAGTACCTCCACGGGAGGCGCTGCCCTTCTTCATGCCCGCCATCGCACTCTCAAATAATTCCAATTCGGGCTAACAGGATAAATTTGGCGGAGGGTGAAAATCCACCTGTCCTTTTCCGGTGTGTGCTCTGATCTGGGGTTATGTCCGACCGGGTGGTTTTTTCGGGCCGGGTTCGAAGAAAATTTCGCCATCACGCTTCGTGTGCCCTAATCTTCTACCCGAACACACAACTCCATACGCGGAAAGACCCCGCGACGGTTTCCCACCGCCCGGGGTCGTGGCCAGCAACTTCGTCCCTTTAACCCAAGGAATTTGCCAGCATGCGCCAGTTTAGCGCTGCGCTTCTCAGCCGTGCCCTCGGCCCGCTGATCGCGTTCTTCTCCTCCCCGTGCGGACGCCACTCCACCGTTGTCGGCCGCCGACGACGCTCCACCCGCGTCCGCCGCTACGTTCCTCCACTGCCCGCCGCTCCCGTGCGGGCCGGTCGGAACCGGGTCCCCGCACGTCGCGCGGCTCCCGCACATCCCGCGTCTCCCCGGCCTCGCGAGGCGACCGCGCGCACCAGGGTTCCCGCGCCGCGACTCACGCCGCCCAGCGAACAGATCGACGCTGGGGAAGTAGCCCTCGTACGCCCCTACTTCACCGCCCACGAAAGCCTCCGCGCCGCCGAGTCCAGGGTGCCCGCACCCCGCGAGCCCCGGCCCGAGACCCCCGCGCCCGGCAGCCC
>NZ_LEKI01000230.1:0-6263 GCF_001029525.1 Nocardiopsis sp. RV163
GGGCGGGGGAGTCAGTCCCTGGCGGGCGCCTCGGACATGGCCCGGGCCACCTCGTGCAGCAGCTCCGGGATTCGGGGCGCGTTGCGGGCGACGCGGTCCCAGGCGCGGGCGGTCTGGTCAAGGCGCTCCCGCGTGGTCGGCTCGCCGCCTCCCTGACGGGCCGTGCGCCGGTCCTCCCGGCGGAAGGAGGCGGTGGCCGCCCAGAAGGCCGCGGCCACCAACGGGCGGAACACGCCCCGGCCGCGCACGTCGAGCACGGCCTCCACCGACCAGCGGCCGTCGGCGGAGACCGAAGGGGACAGCCAGGCGCTGACCCGGGCCAGGGAGTGCGTGGCCCGCACCCGGGCGGGAGGGGTGTCCCGGCCCCGCGCGAGGGCCTCGTACCAGGCGCCCGTGTCCACCTCCAGGGTGCCCTCGGCCGACCGCAGCCAGGCGCCGCGCCCGGGTAGCCGCACCCGCGCGTTCCAGGTGAGCAGTCCGGCGGCGGCGTCGTGGGTGACGGTCCCCCACGTCACGGGGGCCTCCTGCGTGCCGACGGTGTCGGGCATCGCGAACTCGGCCGAGGTGGTGCCCGCCTCGTCCCAGGAGGTGAGGGTCACGCCCGTGCCGCTCCAGCCCTTCTCCTCGTCGTCGGCGGGGTCCACGGGGACGCCCTCGGGGGACAGCTCGGCGATGAGGTAGTGGCTGCGGGGGGCGAGGTGGCGCCCCCGCTGCAACTGGAGGGAGGGTTCGCTGGCGGCCACGGCGAGCTCGTCGGCCTCGGCCGGTGCGCCGGCGCCGCCCCCTCGCAGTTCCTCGGCTGCGCGCCGCTGATCCTCGCGCAACCGATCGGCCTCCTCGCCGTCGAGCAGCCCGAGTTCGTCGGCCCGCCGGTCCAGACGGGCCCGGGTCGGCGCGTCGGGGGTCAGCAGCCAGCCCCGGCCGTCGAAACGGCAGCTGCGCGCGACCTCGTGCAGGGCGGCGACGATGCGCTCGACCACCTCCCTGTCCACTGCGGTGATGTCGAAGGTGTGGCTCAGGCGCGGCACGGCGTCTCCGGGGTCGTGGTGCGGTTCACGTCTGCGCGGCGGCCAGGGAGCCGCGCCTACGCGTGCCAGCGTACGCACCCGCGGCGCCCGCGGGGCCCGCGGACCGGTCGGGAAGGCCGAGGGCCCGCGCGTCGGCTCCCCGGTGCGGCGGCCGGTCGTCGGACGCGTCACCACGGATCGCCCACAAACGTTATCGAACACTTGTGCGCACCGTCGCCGTCTCGGCACAATGGCGGGCATGACCAGGTACGTCGCGCTGCTGCGCGGAATCAACCTCGGCGCGCACCGCCGCGTCGCCATGGCCGACCTGCGCTCCCTGCTCGCCGGGCTCGGCTACGGCGACGTGGCCACCCACCTCCGGAGCGGCAACGCGGTGTTCGGCGCCGAGGGGACGCGACCCGACGCCGTGGCCCGGCGGGTGCGGGAGGCCGTCGACGCGGAACTCGGGCTCGACGTGCCGACCGTGGTGCGCACCGCCGGGCAGTTGCGCGCCGCGGTGGAGGCCAACCCCCTCACCGTCCCCGACCCCGCCAAGTTCCTCGTCCTCTTCTGCTCCGGCGCCGTGGACGCCGCCGGACTGGCCGCGCTCGACCCGTCCGCCCACCCGCGCGAGCGCCTGGCCGTGGTGGGCGAGCAGGTCTACACCCGCCACGAACTGGGGCTCAGACACGCCAGACTCCCCGACCTCGTGGCCCGGCACGTCGACGGGACGGTGACGGGCCGCAACTGGCGCACGGTGCTGCGCCTGCTGGAGATGGTCGAGGGCTGAAGCCGCAGGTCCGGGGACCGCGCCGCCGCCCGGGTCCCCGGCACTGTCCGAGAGGAGTCCTCGGCGGCGTGTGCCCGCCGCCGCGACCGAGTGAAGGGGTGGTGCCCGTGCCGATGCGGTGGACCGTGATCCTGCGAGATCTGGCGGACACGGCGCGGCCGATCCGTCCCGAGGACTGCCACGGACTGCTCAACCGCTGGTGGCCCCAGTCCCCGGAGGAGCACGCGGCCGCCAAGCGGTGGGCCATGAACGGGTGGCCCTCACCCCTGGGCGACCGTCTGCACCACTGGACGCTCACCTGGCTGGACGACGACGTCCCGCCCCCGCTCGCACCGGAGGAGCTGGTCGGCGACCCCCAGCGGATCGGCGACCACCTGCTGGTGCCCCTCTCGGTCACCCGCACGTTCGACCGGACCTACGGTCAGATGCTCACCGAGCCGCGCGGCCCGTCCGCGGTCCGTTCGGCCGAGGTGCGCAGCCGCACTCCCGTGGTCATGACCACGCGCGACGCCGCTGGTGAGCGCATCCCGCACATCTGGCCCACCCCGCGGCGCCTCTTCGGCGCGGTGCACCGTTCGGGCGGCGGGATCGTCGGCGGCAGCGGGGCCGTGGGCGCGGTGGCCCGGTTCGCGCCGTCCGCCCTGGCCGAGCCCTGGCTGGAACTGGTGTTCGGCGGGCTGGCCCGGGTGCGCCGCGAGCCCCTGCCCGGAGAGGAGGTGCGGCTGACCGAGCACCAGCACGCCGACAACCGCACCGTGCTGGGCTGGCACGGCGGGCTGCGGCTGGACCTGGCCGGGGGGGAGCGCCGCCACGCCGACGCCTTCGCCACCCTCCTGGAACTGCTGGAGCTGACCGGAGCGGGCAAGTACACCGCCCAGGGCTTCGGCTCCGTGCGGGTGGACACGGTGACCAGCGACCAGCCGTCCGCCCGGGTGCCCGCCCAGCGCCCCCGGCGGACCCCGCACCGGGTGCCCAGGCGCGCCCCGCGGCGCGTCGGTGAGACCCGGGCGCACACCGTCGCCGAGGAGGAGTTCGGGGGCGCCCTGTTCGACTGACGTCCGCAGGAGCACCCCCGCTGGTCGGGGCCGGCGGCCGTACCGGCGCCGGGTCAGGCCGTCGGCTCCCGCCCCCGTCCACGGGGCGGGAGCCGACGGCGTGCGCTCACGGTGAGGGGGCGCGCTCCCGCCCGGCCCGGTCCGCTCCCCGGTCGCGCAGGTCGCGGGCCAGGCCGCGCAGATGCGGCACGAGGTCCTGGGGGGTGAGGGGTGCGCCGCTCGCGGCGGCGGGAACGGACGCGTCGCGCCCCGGAGGCGCAGTCGTCTCGGACGTGTGCGGGGTCATCGGGGAACCTTCCGTGCCGGGGCGGTGTGCGTGCACCCAGCTCTCTCGGACAGCGCCGCGCGCCCGGGCGGAAGGACGCGCGGGAGGATGCCCCGGTCCCGGGCCGGACGGCGCGCTGTCCCCGGAGCGGGCGCTTCGTGCCGGGGCGGGGCACGGCCCCGCGGACCCGTACTGGTATCGCTTGGTATCCGGTGCGTCGTGCGGCACCGTCCGAGAGAGGTCAGCAGGCGTCGCACGGCGGCGCCGCGTTCCCGCACGTCCCGCCGATGGAGGAGCCCGACACGGTGACCTTCGCCCCCGAGCAGCACCGGCCCCCCGGTGCTCCGACGCGCCCGGGCGGAACGCCGTCCAGCGGTGTGGTGGTCGGTGTCGACCTGCGCGGCATCCAGGCCTACGTCTACAGCGGTCGGCGCATCCTGGACGCGGTGGGGCGTGCCGCCCTCGTCGCGGAGCTGACCGACACCTCCGACGCCGAACACGGGATCGCCGACCTCGTGCCGCCGGACTGCGTGGTGCTGCGCGACGCCGGAGGGGCGCTCACCGCGGTCTTCCCGGACGCGGCCTCGGCGCGCGGGTTCACCGCCCGCTACACCCGCAGGCTGCGCGACCGTGCCGGGGACCTGACCCCCGTGGTGGCGCACGTGGCCTACGGTCCCGGTGCCCCGGGGGCCGACCGCGCGCCGGACGCCGACACGGCGGCGGCCGCCGGGGTGGACGAGGCGCTGGCCCTGCTCCCGGCGCGGCTGCGGGAAGCGCGCCGACACATGTCGGCCCTGCACACCCCCGCCCACGGGTACGGGATCACCGCCGTGTGCTCGGTCAGCGGCGGCCCCGCCGAGTCGGTGGACAGCAGCCGCGCCCAGGACGACCACCCCGACGTGCGCGAGAGGGTGGCCGCCGACGTCGCCCGGGCCCGGGGGATCGGCCGCCGCTGGCACCGCGCCCACAGCCGCGACTGGCTCGCCGACGCCGTCACCGCCTCCGGAGCCCCGGCCCTGACGCTGCCGATGGAGGTGGACCGCCTGGGCCGCGACCACGGCGGCCTCAGCCGCGTCGCGGTCGTTCACATCGACGTCAACGGTCTGGGCGCGCTCCTGGGCGAGTACCGCGAACGCGCGGGCGACCCGGCGGTGCCTGGTTCGGGCGCCTTCGCCCAGCGCCGCCTGTCCACCCGCATCGCCGGACTCACCGAGGGGCTGGCCCGCGTCCTGGTGCGCGCGGTGGCGGCCACCGTCCACGCCGGACCCGGCCGGCGCCCCCTCATCCCGGGGTCCGGCGCCGCCGCGCCGATCACCCTGCACCACGAGCCGCCCGGGCCCGTGTCCCTCCCGGTCCGCCCCGTCGTGGTCGCCGGAGACGACCTGACCGTGCTGTGCGACGCCCGGCTCGCCCTCAGCCTGGTGCGCTACGCCCTCGACTGGCTGGACGCCGACCCCGGGCGCGTCGGCGACGACCGCGACCCCCGGGTCGGCCTGCACCGCGCGCTGGCCGAGGCCCACGGCGGCCGCCCCGGCGGCGGGCGCACCGTGGTCGCGCCGGGAGGCGCGGCGCACACCACGTTCGTGCCCACGGTCGGGGTGGGCGTGGCCGTGCAGCCGGTGGGCGCCCCGCTTTCGCTGGGCTACGACCTGTGCGAGGCGATGTGCCGCCGCGCCAAACAACACCGTCTCCAGGCCGCCGAGGCCGACCCCGGAGCGGGCGACGAGCACGCCGTGGCCTGGACGACCCGTTCCGACGGCGTCGGACGGGTCCTGCGCCACCTGGACCGGGCCCGCCGGGCGCCCGTGCAGCGCACCGCCCAGCCCCTGACCGGAACCGGGTTCGCCAGCTTCCTGGACCGGTACCTGTCCGCGACCGCCCCGGGCAGCCTCCTCGCCGACGGGGGCACCCGCCAGCGGGGCTGGCTGGTCTCCTCGCTGGTCCCCCTGCTGGAGTCGGGCGCCGATCCGTCGCACGAACTCGCCCGCCGCGCCCACGTGACGGGCGGGCCCGTCGACCTGCCCCGCGACTGGACGCCCGGCGGCCTGCTCGACGCGGTCGAGGTGATGGACCTGCACCTGGACCCCGGGCTGGCGGCGGCCCTCGCCCCCCACCGCTCCCAGAGGCGGGCGGGGAGCCAGGGCCCGCCCGCATGGGCGGCCCGTCCGCGGGGCGCGTTCCGGTGAGCCGCCCGGACCGCGTCACCGTGTACCTGGCCTCCCCCGCGCTGTTCGTCGGCGCCAGCGCGGACGGCACGGGCGCGGACACCGACGTGGTCACCGACGAACACGGCCTGCCCCACCTGCCCCGCCACCGCCTCGCCGCGCGGCTGCGCGCCGGCGCGGTCAGCGCACTGGCGGTGGCGCCCGGCCTGGCCGGGGTCTGCGACGAGGTCTTCGGCCGCGGGGGTTCGCACGGCGCGGACCGGATGCTGCGGGTGGGACACGCCGTCCTGGACGACGGAGTGCGCGCCGCGGTCGCCCGTGCGCTCGCCGGTCGGGCCGAACCGCTGCGCTCCACTCTGCGCCGCGCGGTCACCGACGCCTACACGACCCTGGAGTCGGGCATCGCGGTGGGCCCGGACGGTGCTCCCGAGCCGGGCCGCCTGCGCACGCACCGCGCACTCCTGCCGGGCCTGACCCTCACCGCCGCGCTGACCTGGGCCTCCCCGCCGGGGGAGGAGCACTGGCGGCTGCTGGCCCGCGCCTGCCTCGCCACCACCCGTATCGGGTCCCGGGGCACGCGCGGCCGGGGCCGGGTGGACGTGCGCCTGGCCGGAGCCGGTGGCAGCGACCCGCACGAGGTGACCCTGAGCCTGGCCGCGCCGGTGAGCGGCGGCCGGGAACGGGAAGGTACACCCCCATGAGACTCCGTTCCCCCGGCACGGCGCTCACGGAGGCGGGCACGTGAGCGGGCTCGCGGTGAGCGGCTACCTTCCGCTGCGCTACGTCCTGACCGACACCCTCGCCGTGCGCACCTCCTTCGATCCGCTGCGCGTGGACTCCGAGCACTCCGTCAGCGGTCGCGCCCAGCGCGGGATGCTCGCCGCCGCGCTGCGGCGCGCCGGCCTCGACCGCGAACTCCACGACTGGGTGGTCCGCGGCGAACAGGTCCGCTTCGCCCCCGCCCACCCCTTTCTGGAGCGG
>NZ_LEKI01000231.1:0-6262 GCF_001029525.1 Nocardiopsis sp. RV163
GCTCCGCGGGGCGCCGGGGGCGGTGCCCGGCGCGCGGGCCGCCGTGCGCGGGTTGGGACTCGGTGACCAGGTGCGGCGGAACGAGGACGACGACGCCGACGCCGCCGCGGGCCGAGGGACGGAAGCTGACGCCGAGCGCGTGCTTGTCGGCCAGTCGGCCCACGACCGCCAGGCCCGTGCGGGTGCCGTGCAGCGTGGACAGGTCGCGGGGCTCGGTGACCAGGCTCTCGGCCAGCCTGCGCTCGCGCACGCGCATGCCCAGTCCGCTGTCCTCGACGGTGACGGACAGGCCGGTGTCCTCCTCCTGGACGTAGACGTGCACCTCGGTGCCGTGGGCGGAGAAGTCGGCGGCGTTGTCCATGAGTTCGGCCAGGGCCTGCATGACGCCCTCGGCGGCGTGCCCGGCGATGGAGGCGGTGCTGGTGTTGTGCAGGCGAACGCGGCGGTAGGCGCTGATGCGGCCCATGGCTCCGCGCAGGATGCTCTCCATGACGATGGGCCGGGTCCAGCGGCGGCCCGATCGGCCCCCGGCCAGTACGACGAGGCCGTCGGCGAGGCGGCCGGTGCGGGAGACCCCGTGGTCGATGTCCAGGAGGTCGCCGAAGACGCCGGGGCTGTCGCCGTAGCGGTCCTGGAGTTCACGGAGCTTGGCCAGCAGGGAGGTCAGGTGGGCCTGGATGCGGGCGCCGGAGGCGGCGGTCGTCTCCATGGCCGAGGCGGAGCGGCGGGCGGCGGCCAGCAGCTCCTCCAGCGTGTGCGCGCGCAGGCGGGCGAGGGCGTCGTGGACGGGGGGCAGTTCCTCCCGGAGCGTTTCGGCGGCGCCGACGCGGTCCTCGCGTACGCGGGCGACCATGAGCGGCAGACCGACGCGGTCGAGGTCGGCGATCTGCTCCTCCAGAGCGGTGCGCCGGGCCAGGGCTTCGGCGGCGCGCACGCGCGCGGTGTCGAGTTCGGCGGTGACGGCGTGGGTGAGCCGGTGCAGCGCGACGTGACGGGGCCGGGGGTGCTCTTCGAGGACCTCGCGCGCGGCACGGCCCGCGCGCAGGCCCTCGATGAGGGCGGGCAGGAGCTGGTCGACCAGGTGCTCGGCCTCGCGTTCGAGGGCCTGGGCGGTGGCGTCGACCCGGGTGGCGCGCTCGCGGGCGGCGCGGGCCGCCGCGGCCTGGTGCGCCGCCGCGGTCACGGCGGCGCACAGGGCGGCTCCGGCCGCGCCGACGGCCAGGGCCACGCTCTGGCGGGCGTCGGGGTGGACCGTGACGACCGCCCAGGACCAGGCGGGGGCCGCCAGCGCGGTCACGGCCAACAGGGCGGCCAGGGCCTGTCGTCCGGGGCGCGGGGGCCGCCGTCGTCGGTCGGACGGGTGAAATGGCATGGGCGGGTTCCTCGCGGGGCAATCGTGCGAAGGGGGCGGGTCCGTGCCCGGTCCCGTCGCCCGGTCTCCGGGCAGGGGAGGTCCACCCGGTTTCCCCTCGGGGGAATTCGAGGGCGGACGGAAATCACCGTAGACCACGGGCGAAAGGCACGTGGGCTTTCTCGCGAGGAACCCCGGTCAGACGGCGGAGAAGTGCGTCATCCCACTTTTTCCGCGCTTCTTAATTCCGACATAACATCACATCGCGCACTTTCCGCGCGGCTGCTCCGATCAGCCGAAAAGGAGGAAGGCCGCGAGGACCACCGCCAGGAAGACCAGCGTGCCGATCGCGGAGCGGCGCCGGGAGGCGGCACCCGCGTCGTCGGCGCGCGCGGGCAGGCCGGGCCAGCACAGCACCGCGGCCGCGGCGGCCCCCGCGCTCAGGGCCACGTCCAGGTACCAGACCGCCACGGGGAAGAGCGCCCACGTGGTCAGCAGCAGCGAGAGCGCCAGGAAGAGGAGCGTGTTGACCGCCCGGTTCAGCACGTCCCAGCGGTCCGCGAAGCGGAACCCGCCCCGGCCGCGGAGCCGCAGGAGCACGTCCGCGGCGCTCAGGACGCAGACGCCGTTGAGGAACACGGCCCCGGCGTAGGGCAGCACGTCCATCAGGCTCATCGGGCGTCCTCCCCCGTCAGCAGCTCCAAGACGGCCTCTTCCAGTCCGGTGGTCGTGTTGCCGAAGGCCAGCACCGCGCGCCCGCCCTCCCGGTCCAGGGCGACCATGGAGGCGAAACCGCCGGTGGCGCCGTTGTGCCAGGTGACCTCGGTGCCGCCGTGCGCCTGCGTGATCCAGGCGAACCCGATCCGCTGGTCCGGCCCGTCGTCCCAGCGCGGCTCCAGGGCCGCCGCACCCGGGGCGGTGCCCTCCAGCAGCGCCGCGGCGAAGCGCGCCATGTCGGCGGGGGTGGAGCGCACGCCCCCGGTGGGCGCGTAGGCGCGGGCCAGCCAGGGGTCGGCCCGGCGCCCCCTGTCGGTGTAGCCCTGGATCGCGTCCTCCGGCAGGTCGCCCCCGGAGCCGGGCAGGGTCGTGTCGTCCATGCCCAGGGGGTCGAGCAGCCGTTCGCGCAGCAGGGTGGCGTAGTCGGTCCCGGCGGCGTTGGCCAGGGCGTGGCCCAGGATCGCGGTGCCCATGTTGGAGTAGTGGGACTCGCCGCGGTCGGACAGCTCCGCCGCGGCCACCTGCGCGACCAGGTCGTCGTAGTCGTAGGGGTAGGGGTCGTTGCCCAGGTAGGAGGCCGCCGCCGAGACCACGATGTCGGGCGGGCGGGGGGAGATCCGGGGCAGTCCGGAGCGGTGGCTGGTCAGCTCGGCCAGGGTGACGTCGGCGGCCGGGGCGCCGTCCAGCTCGACCAGCTCCCCGAGCCGGGTGTCGGCGGTGGCCTCGCCGCGTTCGACGGCGATGGCGAGCAGCATCCCGGTCATGCCCTTGGCGACCGAGCCGATCTCGTAGTCGGTGCCGTCGTCGGCGCCGAAGTGGGCGAAGCCCACCCGTCCGCCGTCGACCTCGACGACGCTGACGCGGTCGCGCACGCCCTCGGACAGCAGCGGGCGCGCCCGGTCCAGGAGTCCGGGGTCCCCGGACTCCTCGGCGGACAGGGCGGGTGTGTGCGGCCGTGCGGCGATCCCGAGTACGACGACCAGGACGGCCGCCGCACAGGCGACCGCGACGGTCCCCCTCCTGGCTCTCACGGAAACCTCCTTACTGGGGCGCTCCCCCGGCCGCCGTGAGGACGGCGAGCAGGGGGACGACGCGTTCCGGTGGAATGGCGTAGTGGCCGCGCCGGACGGTGATGAGCCATCCGGCGGCGGCGAGCAGGTTGACGTGGTGGTAGATCTGGCCGGTCGAGCCGAAGTCGGAACGCTCGGCCAGGGCGGCGACGGTCCCGGTCCCCCTCCAGACCGCCTGCAGCAGTTGGAGCCGCACGGGGTTGCCCAAGGCGTCGAGGCTGGCGGCGTGGCGGGCCCAGTCGGACTCCTCCAGGCGCTCGACCGGCAGCCCCTGCTGCCACTCCAGCGCGTCCTCCTCCCCCTCGCCGTCGCGGACGATCCCGGCGAAGACCACGCCGCCGCGTCCGGTGACGCGCTCCCGAAGGGCGTTGAGCGCGAAGAACACGTCTCCGAGCTCCCGCGCCGCGGGCGCCCCGGCCGCGCGTTCGCCGGCAGCCTCCAGGGCGCCGACCCGCGCCTCCAGCTCGGCCAGCCGCTCCTCCGTCGTCCGGTCCACCACAACGCCACCTTACATGTTCTTCCGTAATTACGTAATTCCAGATTACCAGAACCGTGAGCTTTGCCCGATCCGTAGGAACGGGTGGGGTGTCGCTGACCCGCGGGGTCGGATGATGAAGACAAGGCGCGCGGATCGCGCATCCGCAAGAGGGACACCCCAGCGGCCGTTCCCACGTCCCGGACCGCGCAGAGGCCAGCGGGGACGGCCGGGAAGGATCCGGAACATGCGAACGCAGGCAGCCAACGGCTGGCAGTTCTTCGTCGCGACAATGCTGATCGTCATCGGGGCGATCAACGTCATCCAGGGGCTGGTGGCGCTCGTGACCCCCGAGTTCTACGCCGTGGAGAGCACGGACGTCCTCCTGGTGGGCTACACCTCCTGGGGCGTGCTGCTGGGCCTGTGGGGGGCGGTGCTGATCGTCGCCGGTCTGGCCGTGCTGTCCCGCAGCACCTGGGCCCGGGGCTTCGCCCTGGTCCTCGCCTCGGTGAACGCCGTCGCCCAACTGGGCTTCGTCATGGCGATGCCGCTGTGGTCGATGGTGGCCATCGCGGTGGACCTGCTGGTGATCTACGGCCTGACCGCCGGCTGGCCCGACCACGAGCGCGAGTCCAGGCGCACCGAACGCCACGAGGGCGTCTACCAGAGCGGTTACAGCGCCGCCCACGCGGCGCCCAGGCCCGCGCAGTCCCCGGAGGGGAGCACCGGCTCGCCGCAGCAGGCCAGCGGGCAGAACTACTGAGAGCCCGCCCCGGGCCGCCCCCGTTCCCCAGGACGGGGGCGGTTTCGCGCGCCCGTGCGCGGCCGGTGGTTGGGACCGTCGGGCCGGGGTGGAGGCCCCCTCCGCGCCCAGGGGGCGGCCGCCGCGGACACGGCCGGGGGCGGTGGCCGAGGCCACCGCCCCCGGCGGATCGGTCACTCCCCCGCGGAGCGCCTCACTCCTCTCCCCCGCCCCTGTCGTCGGTGAGGTAGTTGGCCAGGAACCCGAGGACTCCGAAGGCCGCCGCGGCCGCGACCGCGGGGACGAACAACAGGTCCGAGGTGGTCGTGATCCAGTCCGGCCGCCGCGCGAGGACCCCGGCGAGCTGGCCGGCGACGAGCAGGACACCGAGGAGGAAGCAGGCGACGAGGCCCAGCTTGAACAGGGTGCGCACCACGAGGAGGGCGCGGGATCTGATGGTGGTCATTGTTCAGCCTCCGAAGACCGGTAGGGCGCCCCAACCGATGAGGCAGCCGATCAGGAAGATCGGGATCATGTAGTAGAAGATCAGCGGCAGGAAGGTGCTCTCGGGCCGGGCTCCCGTCAGTCCGGCCGCCACGAAGATCGACCCGGACGCGGGCGGCGAGGCTCCCTCGGTGGAGGCGAACACCAGGATGGCGATCACCGCCAGCAGCGGGTCGACGCCCACGCCGACCAGTGCCAGGAAGGAGATCTGCCCGACCGCGGTGAGGGTGGCCGTGGAGGAGAGCGGCCCGGCGACCAGGGCGATCACCAGTCCGACGGCCACCACCAGCAGGAAGCGGTTGACCGGCAGGTTCTCCAGCAGGGTGTTGACGTCCTCCGCGAGTCCGAGGCGGGCCAGGATCTCGCTGGCCGCGATGGCGAAGAACAGCAGGGCCCCGATGGTGGCGAACTTGGGCAGGGCGCCGTCGAGCAGGGCCGACCAGTCCCGCGGGTTCCGGGGCAGGCGGTCGCGTCCGGCGACGAGGGAGAACACGATGATCAGGATCGGGATCCAGATCAGCAGCGAGATCTCCCCCATGGCCCCGCCGAGCGGGGTGGAGTCCTCCAGGTAGTCGGCCAGGGGCCCCGCCGTGACCACGATCGGGATGAGCGCGCCCAGGAAGATGGTCAGGGCTCCCGCGCCCTGCCGCAGGGACTCGCGCAGGGGCAGCAGGTCGGTCTCGTCGGCCCTGGGGATACCGTCCCTGCGCACGAAGTACGCGATCAGGGCGAACCTGAGCAGGATCTGGTAGGCCCCGGCCGCGAGCAGGCCCATGTAGACCTGGCCGGTGCTGACCATGCCCCCGGCGAAGCCGATCATGATGACCATGGAGGCGCTGGGGGGCAGGGCCGCACCCATCCCCCCGTTGCCGGCCATCACGGTGGCGGCGCGGGTGGGGGACCACCCTGTGCGCACCATCCAGGGGCCGGTGAAGGAGCCGCTGGAGGCGGTGTTGGCGGAGTTGGACCCGGACAGGGCGCCGAAGACCGCGGAACCGGCCGTGTCGATGAAGGCGGGACCGCCGCGGACGCGCCCGAAGAGGGAGTTCAGGATGGCCAGGATCCGCTGGATCAGGCCCGTGACGTCGATCAGGTAGGCCATGAACACGAAGGCCAGGGCCGCGTAGAGCACCTCGTGGGTGAGGGCGTCGGCCAGCCCCCGCAGCAGGTAAGCGGGCGCCTGAGCTCCGGCGAACAGCGCGGTGACGACCAGTCCGAGCAGCATCGCCTCGCCCATGTTCCGTTTGAACACGACGTTCCAGACGATGATCACGGCGATGAAGGCCGCCAGGGCTAGGAGTGCGATGGGCATGGGTGGACCTTCGGGAGGGGAGACGGGGAGTGGTGGCGGCCGGGTGCGGCGGGGGGCAGGTCCGGCCGCCACCACTCCCCGTCTCCCCTCC
>NZ_LEKI01000232.1:0-6258 GCF_001029525.1 Nocardiopsis sp. RV163
CACCGTGACAGTCCACCCTCCCGTGGCGAGCACGAGACCGCGCAGTCCCGCCCGAACCAGCTGCGGCCCCGCCGCGGCCACAGCCAAAGCCCCCCACGCACCGCCGAGATGGTGCACGAGCACCAGTGCCGCCGTGACCTCGGAATCCCGATGGGCGGCGAACCAGCGCAAAATCGGCCCGTCACCGCGAACGGACTCTTCGCCGACGACCACGTCCTGGAGGACCGACCCGAAGAACCAACCGGCCGCTGTCACCAGGACCACACCTGTGGTCAGCTCCAACCCCAGGACGGTGTGCGGCTGGAACCTGCGCGCCAGCCACCGCACCTGCCGGTCGTACCGTGCGAGCACGCCCCTCACACTCGGGCGCCCGGCCTGACGCCCGGCCCAGGCACGCACGCGTCCGGGGTTGTGGGCGATCCACCGGGCCACACCCACGGCGGCCAGGAGCACCGCTCCGGCGAGCAGCACCAGGATCACGGCCTCACCGAAGAACCGTTCTACACGCTGCCAGGAGTCGCCTGCCAGGTATCCAACGAGGGTGACAGTACTCGCCCACGCTGTCGCCCCCAGGGCGTTCCAGACGACGAACCGCTTGTACTCCAGGCGGGCGGCGCCCGCCAGCGCGGGGACCAGAGCGCGCGCGACCCCCACCCAGCGGCCGAAGAACACCGCGTGGGCACCGTACCGCCGCACGAACCCCTCGGCCCGTTCCCAGCGGGCGGGACCGATCGCCCGGCCGAGCCGGTTGGTCGTCAGCCGCGGTCCCAGACGGCGCCCGATCTCGAAGCCGACGGAATCACCTGCCACCGCCCCGACGGTTCCGCAAACCGCCACCACGAAGGGATCCGCGTGGCCCAACCCCGCCACGACACCTGTGATGAGCAGGGCCGTTTCCCCTGGAACCACAAGTCCGGCGAAGGCGGCCGCCTCGGCGAAGGGGAGAACGAAAGCGACGGTGTAGACCACACCGACTGGTACGGCCAGGAGCCACTGCTCCCATCCACCCACCCTGTGCGCCCCTCTCATGACCTACGGCAGGAAGCCAACGATCCGACGCGACCCGGCACAGACGTGATCGGAAGAGGGAGGCGGGTGTCAGTACCCCAGTTCCCGCAGCCGTTCCTCGCCGATGCCCAAAGCATGCCCGATCTCGTGCCGCAGGACCATGGTCACCTTCTCCTCGACCTCCCCAGATGATCGACACACACCCAGGATCGGCACACGGTAGAGCTCGATACGGTCGGGCAAGCTCCCCGGAACCCGCCGGCCCCGCCGTGTGCGCGGCACTCCCACAAAGCGCCCCAGCAGCACATGCCCGGGTTCGTGAGACGGAGGCAGGTCGTCGACGAGCAGGGCGACGTCGGACATGCTGCGCTGCACCCACTCGGGGAGCACGGCGAAGGACCGGCTCACCAGCTGTTCGAATGCGTCGAGATCCATCGCGTTGGCGTTCATTCATCATCACCTCCACGGTGAGCCCCTGTCGCGGCGAGCATGCTCCGGGAGCGGCTGTGCGGCCTAGAGACCGTCGCGTACCGTGGGCGCCAGCGCCTCTCGTCAGTGGAACGTCGTGCCGTCGCCGGGTTCTTCCTCGCCTTGGTGACTGGTGCAGGATCCTGTGGTTGTTCATTGAACGCTTCAACTGCGGTTGTGCGGCCTGTGGAGGTCCTGGAGTGGGTGTGATCGACCATGACCCGTTCTCAGGGGTGGTGCGGGGGATGCCCTAGTGAACGATTCGAGCCCAGGCGCAAGACCCTTCATCAGGCTGGCTGGAAGACTCCCGTCTCCCACCCAGGAGTGGGAGATTTTTGGGAGACGGGAACCTCCCACACCGTCCTGGAACCGCACTGAAGGGCGTCTGACACTCCCCTCAGCTGTGTGCGCGGAAGCCGGGAGAAACGTCCTTCGGGGATGCCTCAGAGCGGCCCCGAAAGACGTTGCGCGACACCCACCCGGACGGGTGCCATCCGGGAAACGCCTGTTACACGGGACTTTTAGGGCATAGGTGGCGGGTTTCGGCGTTTCCCGGGTGCGTCGGTCCCGGCGTCCCTAGGCTCGCCCGGAACCGTTCCGAGGAGTCCCGATGCCCGCCCTGCCCGAGTCCGACACACCCCGCCACCCCTACCGCAACCTCGTCCTTCTCTCCTTCCTGACCCTGTCCGGCAGCCAACCCGCGCACGGCCTGCTCGAACAAGCGCACCGGCTGGTCACCGGAGCCCTGCCGCGGGGGCGGCGCCGCCCCCGACCCCAGGCCTACCCGCGGGTGCGCCGCAGGGTGCTGCGCCGCTCCCTGCGCCCGCTCCGACGGCACCTCGGAGGCGGCGCGGCGGGGCTGCGCCTGTCCCCGGTGGACGGCGCGGGCGGCGAGGCCCGGCTCCTGGCGGGACTGGAGGGCCTGGACGCGCGGGAACGCGCGGCCTACGGGCTGCTGCGGGTGGAGGGCCTGTCCGCCGAGGAGGCCGCCGCCCTGCTCTCCTCGGTCGGCGCGCGCGACGCGTCCGGCGCCGTGGAACGGGCCCTGGAGGCAGGGGGCGAACACCGGCTCCCCGACCCCACGGTGGTCCGGGTCAGCGGCCGGGGCCCGCTCCCGGAGCGGCGCGCGCTGGCCGCCGTCGCGGTCCTGGCCGGACTGGCCCTGGTCGCGCTGTCCCTGGGCACCGCCAAGACGGTCGCACCCGTGCTGTCCCAGGGCCCGGCGCCGATGGCCCTGGCCGACGCCCCAGACGAACAGGTCTGGCGCGAGCGCTTCCGGCTGGACCTGACCGCCTGGCACCCGCGGGGCGACGCGGTCGGCGACGAACAGCTCGTCCAGCGGGCACTGCGCGCGTGGTCGGCGCACAGCGCCGAGGACGGCGCCGACGCGGGCCCGGTACGGGGCCGGACGGCGGGGGTCGCGACGCGGGCGGCGGGCGACTCCGCGGTCCCGGCGCCGCGCGCGCCCCGTCTGGTGTTCGCCGGCGACGTGGACGGGCGGGAGGTGGTGCTCCTGCACGACGCCCCGTGGGTGGCGCGCTACACCGACGACGGCTCGCAGGAGCGGGTGGAGGTGTTCGACGAACCCGGCAACGGGGTGGCCAACTGGCCCGCCCTGCGCCTGGCCGACACCGCTGAGGGCACCCGCTACCTGCTGCCGCCGTGGGTGACCGAGGCGGCCTACGCTCCGCTGGGCGGGCAGGAGCCGGACTGGACGGACCTGGCGCACGGGGACGGCGTGACCGCACCCGTGCCGGCCGGGGAGTGGTGCGGCGTGGGACCGGCGCTGCGCCTGCGCGCGCCGGAGGTGGCGCACGGGCAGCCCTACACCGCGATCGACCTGGGCGGGCTGGACACCGCCCACCTGGGGTACATGCCGCCCCCTCCCGGGGAGATCCGCCGTCTGGGCCCGCACGAGGTGCTGGACACCGACAGCGGGTTCGGACTGTGGGGGCTGGCGGCCTGCGCCGGGGAACCGCCCGCCGAACCGGTCCGCACGGCCACGGCCTGGGAGTTCGCCCGCCAGGAGCTGCCCGGCGGGGGCACCGGCCGGTGGGTGTGCGTGCGCTACGGGGCCAACGACGGCGGCGGCCTGGCCCGCACCCTGCTGGTGGCCGACACCGAAGCGGGCACCGACACCGTGGTCGCGGGCGAGCGCGAGGGCGGCTGGGAGTGCAGCAACCTCGACCGGCAGGTGGCGGCGGGCACCTGGTGGCAGGACGGGGACGGGCGGTGGCACTACCTGGCGGCGGCCTCCCGGGAGGCGGACCGGATCAGTGTGCGGGGCGCCGCCAGCGGCAGCGCGGCGGGCGGCGAGGCCCTCGCCGTGGAGGGGCCCGAGGCCGGGGAGCCGCCCGCCGAGGAGGTCGGACTCGTCGCCGTGGACGCGCACGGGGAGGAGATGACCGTGCTCGCCCGCTGAGCCGGCCGGAACCGGGTGAGGTCCGGCCCGGCCCGGCCGCGCGCCCGGTCGGCTCGGGGAGAGCGGGCGCCGCGCGGCGGTGGCCGGTTCCGGCCAGCACCCGTGCGAGCGGGCACCGGAATACCCCGGGCCGCCCGGTGGTATCACTGGTCTGGACTCCCCCGCGCAGACCGGAGCCGACTACCGAAGCGCGACAGGGCCGGGTTCTCCGGCCCTGGGAACAGTGGACTGCCCGGCCCCGGCCGTAGTGAGGTGTGACCTATGTCGATCTGGTCCCGTGGTGACCGTACCGGAAGGGTCGAGGAAGCCCTTCTGATGCTGGAGGGACAGGGGATCATCGACGGCATGGAGATCCTGCCGGGCGAGGCCAAGCCCTACCGCGTGCTCGTGCCCGCGGGCCTGGTCCACATGGACGAGGACGAGGCTTCGATGTTCGCTCTCGGCGCGGTCGTGGGGGCGTTCGGCGCCATCGCCCGACAGCACGCCTGAGGACGGGTCCCGGCCCGGCCGGAACCCGCGCTACCGGGCTGCCTCCGTACGGCCCATGGTGCGCAGCACCGCGTCCAGGAGCAGGTCCCGGACCATCGCCCGGTGCTCCTCGGTGTGCGCCGCGGTCAGCTCGTTGTCGAACGTGGACAGGCACAGACCCACCACCATCCCGGCGAGCGGGGGACGGGCGCTCCGGGAGACGGGCCCCGCCCCCGCGCGGGGGCTCCGGGGGCTGCTAGCCCTCCCACCGGGTGGCGACCTCCTGGACCCTGCGGGCGCGGTGCGAGGTCAGGAAGTCGCGGTACCAGTGGTAGCTGTCCTTGGGGTGGCGCTCCAGGCGGTCGTAGTCCACGCGGACCAGACCGAAGCGGCGGTCGTAGCCGTAGGCCCACTCGAAGTTGTCCAGCAGCGACCACACGAAGTAGCCGCGCACGTCCACCCCCGCGTCGATGGCCGTGGCCAGGGCGTCCAGGTGGTCGCGCAGGTACTCGATGCGGCCGGTGTCGCGGACCCGTCCGGTCTCGTCGGGCTGGTCGTCCTCGGCCGAGCCGTTCTCGGTGATGAAGATGGGCGGCAGGTCCGGGTAGCGCCGGTTGAGGTCGATGAGCAGGTCGGCGAAGGTGGCCGGGACCACCGGCCAGCCCATGGTGGTGTGCCGCACGCCCTCGATCGGCACCTGCTCGGTGCGGATGTCCACTGCGGTGCGCGCGGCCGGGTCGGCCTCGTCGTGGGGGGCGTCTCGCAGCATGATGGGCCGGTAGAAGTTGACGCCCAGGAAGTCCAGCGGCTGGCCGATGATGCGCAGGTCGCCGTCGGCCCGGTAGGAGCCGTCGGCCATGCCCTCCCAGACCTCGTCCTCGTTGTCGGGGTAGGCCCCGGCGAAGATCGGGTCGAACCACACGCGGTTGTGCAGGGTGCGGGCCCGCTCCACGGCGGCGCGGTCGGCCTCGGAGTCGGTGGCGGGCAGGAAGTGGTCCGGGTTGAGGGTGATGCCGACCTCCCCGGCGGCGGCCGCGCGCAGTTCGCCGGTGGCCATGCCGTGGGCGAGCAGCAGGTGGTGCGCGGCGGCCAGGGCGGGCGTGCCCTCACGGCTGCCGGGCGCGTGGCGGCCGACGGCGTGGCCGACGAAGGCCGAGCAGAAGGGTTCGTTGAGGGTGATCCACCGGTTGACCCGGTCGCCGAGGCGGTCGGCGACGATGCGGGAGTACTCGGCGAAGCGGTAGGCGGTGTCGCGGACCCGCCAGCCGCCCTCGTCCTCCAGCGCCTGGGGCAGGTCCCAGTGGTAAAGGGTCAGGGCGGGTTCGATCCCGGCGCCCAGGATGGTGTCCACCAGTCGGTCGTAGAAGGCCAGCCCCTCCGGGTTGGGGCGGCCCTTGCCCGTGGGCTGGACGCGCGGCCAGGCCACGGAGAAGCGGTACAGGTCGACGCCCAGGTCGGCGAGCAGGGCGACGTCCTCGCCGTAGCGGTGGTAGTGGTCGCAGGCGACGTCGCCGCTCTCGCCGCGGGCGACGCGACCCGGCGTCCGGCAGTAGGTGTCCCAGATGGAGGGGCCCCGTCCGCCCTCGTGGACGCCGCCCTCGATCTGGTAGGCGGCGGTGGCGGTGCCGAAGAGGAGGCTGGCGGGCAGTCTGGGGTCTTCCATGGGGTTCCTTTCGCGGGAGCGCTCCCAATCGTACCGAAGGCGACCTCCGACACCAATCATCCTTAAGTAGTCGAACAAACACCCTGAGCACGCGAAACGCCGGTACGCGGCCTCCTCTAGCCGCCTCCGCCCGCCCCGGCCCGGCCGACGGCGCAGCGGCGTCACGCGGACCTGGCGGCTCCCGTATCGTCGCACTGCACGGCGCGCACGTCGCTGAGCTCGATGAAGG
>NZ_LEKI01000233.1:0-6255 GCF_001029525.1 Nocardiopsis sp. RV163
GCGGGGCTTCGGGCGGGGCGGGCCCGTTCACGCCTCCCGGAGCAGGTCCTCCCGGCCGACCAACCCGGCGCGGAACGCGAACAGCACGGCCTGCACCCGGTCGCGGGAGCCGGTCTTGGCCAGGACGTGGCCGACGTGGGTCTTGACCGTGGGCATGGACAGTACGAGGCGCTCGCAGATCTCCGTGTTCGTGTACCCCAGCGCCACGGCGACGAGGACCTCCTGCTCTCGCGGGGTCAGCGAGGCGGCGGCGCGGCGGGTGCCCCCGTCGAGCGGTACCGGACGCGAGGACGGGCCGCCGAGCAGCGGACGCACGTGCCCGAGCAGCCTGCGCGTGGAACTGGCCGAGATGACGGAGTCGCCCCGGTGCACGGTCCGCACGGCCTCCAGCAGCTCCTCGGGCGGGGTGTTCTTGAGCAGGAAGCCCGCGGCCCCGGCCTCCACGCCCTCGACCACGTACTCGTCGGTGTCGAAGGTGGTGAGGATGACGACGCGGCAGCCCGCCCCGGAGGAGACGAGGGAGCGTGTGGCGCTCAGGCCGTCCGTGCCGGGCATCTGGACGTCCATGAGCAGGACGTCGACGGGGTCGGAGTGCTGGAGGGCGGCGGCCCGGGCCCCGTCGGCCGCCTCCCAGGCCACGGTCAGGTCCGGCTGGGAGTCGATGACCATCGCCATGCCCGCCGTGAACAGCACCTGGTCGTCGGCCAGCCCCACGCGGATCACGCCTCCTCCCAGGGGACCACCGCGCGCACCCGCCAGGTGCCGCCGGCGTCGTCTGCGCCTGCCTCCAGGGCGCCGCCGTGCATGCCCACGCGCTCGCGCATGCCGACCAGACCGTGGCCGGGGCCCCGCCGGGCGCGGTCCGGGGCCGTCCCGGCGGCCGAGGGCGCCCCCGCCGGGGAGGAGCCTCCGACGGGACGGGGCGCCCCGCTACGGGAGGGGCCTCCAAGCACGGACGGACCCGCGGATTCCGAGCGGCCTGAGGGGCCCGCGGGTGTGGTCAGGGCCGCGGGCGCGTTCTCGCGGACGGAGTTGGCCACGTCGATCCCGACCCGACCGGGCGACCACGTGAGCTCGACCCGCACGGCGGAGGACCCGCCGTGCTTCAGCGCGTTGGCCAGGGACTCCTGCACCACGCGGTAGACCGTCAGGGACGCGGTCGCGGGCAGGGTCGCCGGGGCGTCCGCGTCCGTCCGCCCGCCGCGAGGGGCGGCCGGGGACCCGTGCTGGACCAGGCGGATCCGCAGACCGGCGCGGCGGTACTCCTCCACCAGAGCGGGCAGGTCGCCGACCCCGGGAGCAGGGGCGGACCCGCGCTCCTCGCCG
Source organism: Nocardiopsis sp. RV163 (assembly GCF_001029525.1). Classification (NCBI taxonomy): domain Bacteria; kingdom Bacillati; phylum Actinomycetota; class Actinomycetes; order Streptosporangiales; family Nocardiopsidaceae; genus Nocardiopsis; species Nocardiopsis sp. RV163. Next base: position 1,327 of record NZ_LEKI01000233.1, read on the forward strand.
TCGCGCAGGACGCCCAGGAGCCGGTGCAGCTCCGACGCCGACTCACGTCCCACCCGGGCGACGGTGGCCAGGGCGGCCACCGCGCGCTCCGGGGCGGCCTTCGCGGCGTAGCGGCCGCCGTCGGCCTGGGCGACGATGACGTTCAGCGAGTGGGCGAGGACGTCGTGCACCTCCCGGGCGATACGGGTCCGCTCGTCGAGCGCGGCCAGGCGCACCTCCTGCTCCCGCTGGGTCTCCAGCAGCCGGGCGTGCTCCACGACACGGGCGAACTCCTCGCGGTTGCGCCTGCGGAAGGCTCCGAGCAGGGAGAACAGCGCGACCGCCGTCCACGCCGAGAAGACGCTGTTGAGGCGCGGTCCCGGGTCCGTGGACAGAGCCTCGGCCGGAACTTCGAGAACCCCCCACGCCGCTCCGGCCAGGAGCAGGACGAACCCGGCCGCCCGCCACGGGCGCGGGAGTTCGGCCTGCACCGTGTAGGCGGCTACCAGGGCGCTGATCAACGTCGCCGCGGTCAGGTGCTCCAGCCACAGGATGTGGCACGCCAGCAGCACCGCCAGGGCGGCCAGGGCCGGGAGCGGGCGGAAACGGCGCAGGGCCAGGGCGGCGCAGCACCCGGCGGTCATACCGAGGTAGGCCCACGACTCCGCGGTGTGCCAACCCGGCACCGGAAGGGACGCCACCGACAGGCCGAACCAGACCGCCGCGCAGAACGCGTCCACGGCGAGCGCGTGCCCGCGCGCCCAGAGCGCGGCGCGGTCCAGCAGGGGGCGTGGGGACAGGTCGGCCATCCCTCCACGATAGGGACGCGGAGGCCGCCGGGCCTCGTGCCCCGGCATGAGACCGCGGGGTCCGTAAGGCGGTCCCGCGGCCCCCGGGCACCGACGAAGGGCAGGTCAGGGGCGGGGCGTGTCCACGGGTCCGCTCCCGCGCGCCGCCTATCCTGGGGAGCGCCCGCGACGCGGCGGTCGCACTACACCCAGGGAAATGAGACATGAACGTACTGCTCACCGGCGGTGCCGGGTACATCGGCTCCCACACGGCCGTCGAACTCCTCGAAGCCGGGCACGAGGTCGTGGTCGCGGACCTGCTCTCCAACAGCCACGAGGAGGCCCTGCGCCGCGTCGAGCGCATCACCGGACGCACCCTCGCCTTCCACCGGGCCGACTGCGCCGACCCCGAGGCGATGCGCCGGGTCTTCGCCGAGCACCGAGTCGACGCCGTCATCCACATGGCCGGGCTCAAGGCCGTGGGGGAGTCGGTGGAGCAGCCGCTGCGCTACTACCGCAACAACATGGACTCCCTGTTCACGCTCATCGAGGTCATGGACGAGCACGGCGTGCGCGACCTGGTGTTCAGCTCCTCGGCCACCGTCTACGGCGACCCCGAGCAGGTGCCGATCACCGAGGACAGCCCCCTGTCCGCCACCAACCCCTACGGCGCCACCAAGCTGTTCGCCGAGCGCGTCCTCCAGGACACGGCCGCCGCCGACCCGCGTTGGCGGATCACCTCCCTGCGCTACTTCAACCCCATCGGCGCCCACCCGAGCGGCCTGATCGGCGAGGACCCCCAAGGCGTCCCCAACAACCTCTTCCCCTACGTGGCGCAGGTCGCCGCGGGCCGCCGCGAGCGGCTGAACGTGTTCGGCGACGACTACGACACCCCCGACGGCACCGGCGTGCGCGACTACCTGCACGTGGTGGACCTGGCCCAGGGGCACGTGGCCGCCGTGGAGCACCTGGCCGACGCGTCCGGGTACCGCGTCTACAACCTGGGCACCGGGCAGGGCACCTCCGTCCTGGAGGGCCTGCGCGCCTTCGTGCGCGCCACGGGGGTGGCCGTCCCGTACGAGGTGGTCGACCGCCGCCCCGGCGACATCGCCGTGTGCTTCGCCGACCCATCGGCCGCCGCCCGCGACCTGGGCTGGAAGGCCGTGCGCACGGTGGACGACGCCTGCCGCGACGCGTGGCGCTGGCAGTCGGCCAACCCCGCGGGCTTCACCGCCTGAGCCGCGGGGGAGTCCCCGGCGGCCCCGCCGCGCGCGCTGAGCCGGACCGCACACGAGTGCGGGGCCCTCCGGGCGTGTGCAACGCCCTAGACTGGGCGGACATCCCTGTACTTCCTGCGGAAGGTCCTCCGTCGTGTCCGTTGGTGCTGAGAGCACGTTCGACACCGTTCTCGTCGTCGACTTCGGCGCGCAGTACGCGCAGCTGATCGCACGCCGGGTCCGCGAATGCCACGTGCACAGTGAGATCGTGCCCTCGACCATGCCCGTCGAGGAGATGCTCGCCAAGAAACCCAAGGCCATCATCCTCTCCGGCGGCCCGTCGTCGGTCTACGCCGAGGGGGCCCCGAACCTGGGCCCCGAGCTGTTCGAGACCGGGGTGCCCACCTTCGGCATCTGCTACGGCTTCCAGGCGATGACCCGTGCCCTGGGCGGCACCGTCGCCAGGACCGACCTCAGTGAGTTCGGCCGCACCGAGCTGTCGGCGGTCACCGACTCCCTGCTGTTCGCCGGTATGCCCGCCGAGCAGTTGGTCTGGATGTCGCACGGCGACTCGGTGGTGGAGGCCCCCGAGGGCTTCGCCACGACCGCCAGCACCGCGGGCGCCCCGGTCGCCGCGTTCGAGCACACCGGCCGCAACCTCTTCGGCGTCCAGTTCCACCCCGAGGTCCTGCACACCGAGCACGGACAGGAGGTGCTGCGCCGCTTCCTGTACGAGGGCGCCGGGTGCCGGCCCACCTGGACGATGGTCAACATCGTCGAGGAGCAGTTGGAGCGCATCCGCGAGGACATCGGCGACAAGCGCGTCATCTGCGCGCTGAGCGGCGGTGTGGACTCCGCGGTGGCCGGCGCGCTGGTGCAGCGCGCCGTCGGCGACCAGCTGACCTGCGTATTCGTGGACCACGGCCTGCTGCGCAAGGGCGAGGCCGAGCAGGTGGAGAAGGACTTCGTCGCGATCACGGGAGCCAAGCTCAAGGTCGTCGACGCCGAGGAGCGGTTCCTGTCCGCCCTCGCGGGGGTCTGCGACCCCGAGGAGAAGCGCAAGGTCATCGGCCGCGAGTTCATCCGCGTGTTCGAGCAGGCGGCCCGCGAGGTCGTCGCCGAGAGCGGCGATAGCGGCGCCGAGGTCGAGTTCCTGGTGCAGGGCACCCTCTACCCGGACGTGGTGGAGTCCGGCGGCGGTACCGGGACCGCCAACATCAAGTCCCACCACAACGTGGGCGGCCTGCCCGACGATCTCCAGTTCACGCTGGTGGAACCGCTGCGCGAGCTGTTCAAGGACGAGGTGCGCAAGGTCGGCGAGGAGCTGGGCCTGCCCGCCGAGATGGTCTGGCGCCAGCCCTTCCCCGGCCCCGGCCTGGCCATCCGCATCATCGGCGAGGTCACCCGCGAGCGCCTGGAGATCCTGCGCGAGGCCGACGCGATCGCCCGTGAGGAGCTGACCCGCGCCGGACTGGACCGCGACATCTGGCAGTGCCCGGTGGTGCTGCTCGCCGACGTGCGGTCGGTGGGCGTGCAGGGCGACGGGCGCACCTACGGCCACCCGGTCGTGCTGCGCCCGGTCAGCAGCGAGGACGCCATGACCGCCGACTGGTCGCGTGTGCCCTACGACGTGCTGGCCGGGATCTCCAACCGCATCACCAACGAGGTGCGCGAGATCAACCGGGTGGCGCTGGACGTGACCAGCAAGCCCCCGGGCACCATCGAGTGGGAGTAGCCCCCGCCGGGGACCGGACCCGCGGGAGCGGCCCCCGAGCGGCGGACGGGCCCGGGGTGACGACGCGTCGTCACCCCGGGCCCGTCCGTTTCGCCTGCGCGGCGCCGCGCAGGGGATCGGTCGTCCACAGGCGCGGCCCGGGGGTGGCGGAGCGGGGCGCCGATGCGGTGTCCTGGATACAGGGGGGCTCCCCACCCCGTCGGCACGGTGCTGCCCCGCGACGGGCGCGGCCCGCCCCCGGCCCGGGGCTCAGTCCACGATGTGCTCGATGTTGATCTCCGTGGCCTCCGCGCCCGCCCGGTGGTTGAGCACCAGCGTGCGCGGCTCCATGTCGTCGCGCAGTATGAACACCAGCTCGCCCCCGGCGGCGACCCCGGGACCGATCCCGGCCGAGTCCCACAGCGGGGCCTCCACCTCGCGCACGGACGGCGCCTGGGCGTTGACGGGCTCCCGGCTGGTCCTCATGTGCTGCGCGGCGTGCTCGAACTCCACGAGTTCGTCGCTGAGGTTGAACAGCTCCAGATCCACCACGCAGTACTGGCCGGTCGACGGCAGCTCCGAGCGGATGTTGTGCTCGGTCAGGCCGCAGCTGACCCCGCTGATCCGGTACTCGACCATGCGGTCGGCGGAGGCGCCCGACATCCCGCTGGGCACCTCGCTGGGAGACTCCTCCTCGTCGGCGCCGCCGGGGGACTCGTCGCCGGGCGCGGGCTCCTGCGGTTCCGGGGCGGCGCCGGACTGGTCGGAGGCGTCGCCCCGGGAGTCGCCGTCCCCGAAGAGCGACCAGTCGCTGAGGTTGGTCAGCACGGTCGCCATGACGATCAGGGCCGCCAGCAGCGCCACGGCGCCCAGCACCAGGGCCACGACCGTCCCCTTGCGCCGGTTGGGCGCGGCGGGCTGGTGCGGTGGCGGCGGTACCGGCGGAACGTAGGGCTGCGGACCCCGGCGGCCCGTCTGCTGGTCGGCCGGGGCAACCATCGGGATCGGCCCGGTCGAGGCCGGGTGCGGCGCCTGGCCTCGACCGGGCACCGGCCGCGGCTGCTGCACCGGGCCGCCCTGGGGCTGCCCGCCCGGAGCCTGGACTCCGTGAACCTGGTGCGCCTGGCCCCCCGGCGGGGGACCGGTCGGATGGCCCGGCGGCGGACCCTGCGGACGCGGGTAGCTGCCCGTCTGGTGGGCGGGCGGGGGCATGGGGGGCGCACCCTGGTAC
>NZ_LEKI01000234.1:0-6207 GCF_001029525.1 Nocardiopsis sp. RV163
GGGGCGGGGCGCGGGGTCAGGCCCCGGACGAGCCCTCGGCGCCGCTCCCGGTCGGCGCGGACTCGGCCGGGGCGTCCGCGGGCGGGCGGCGGGCCCAGTAGGTGGCCGCGAGCGCGCCGGAGATGTTGTGCCAGACCGAGAACAGGGCGCCGGGCAGGGCGGCGAGCGGCGCGAAGTGGGCGGTCGCCAGGGCCGCGGCCAGACCGGAGTTCTGCATCCCCACCTCGACGCTGACCGCGCGGCGGGCGGCCTCGGGCAGCTTGGTGACCACGCCGACCAGGTAGCCGAGCGCCAGTCCCAGGGAGTTGTGCAGCACCACGGCCAGGGCGACCAGCAGGCCGGAGGAGAGCACGGCGTCGGCGTTGGCGCCCACCACCGCGGCGACCACGACGACGATGCCGCCGACGGACACCAGCGGCAGGACGGGCAGGATCCCCTCCACGAACCGGCGCGCGGCCATGCGCAGCAGCAGTCCGGCCAGGACCGGGACCAGGACGACCTGGAGGATGGAGACGAACAGGTCTCCGGCGGCGACGGGCAGCGTGGAACCGGCCAGGGCCAGGACCAGGAGCGGGGTCAGCAGCGGGGCGAGCAGGGTGGAGATCGAGGTCATCGCCACCGACAGGGCCACGTCGCCGCGGGCGAGGTAGACGATGACGTTGGAGGCGGTGCCGCCGGGGGCGGAGCCGACCAGGACCATGCCCACCACGAGCAGCGGCGGCAGGCCGAGGACCTGGGCGATTCCCCAGGCCAGGAGCGGCATGACCGTGTACTGGGCCAGGACGCCGAGGACGACGGCCTTGGGGTGTCTGGCCACGATCGCGAAGTCCACTGGGCGCATGGTGAGCCCCATGCCGAACATGATCACCCCGAGCAGCAGGGAGATGTAGGGGGCGAGGAGGGCGGCCTGCCCGGGGGCGGCCAGGCCCGCTACCCCTCCGGCGAGGACCAGCAGTGCGAACCACCTGCCGACGAGGTCGGCGACGCGCGTGAGAACTGACATCGAAGGACTACTTCCCGTGGGTGCCCCGGGGCGGCGGGGCACCGCTCCCCGGACGGTCGCCGCCGCGAGGGTCGGCCGCCGCGCGGCCATGGTAGTCCCCGCGTTCCGTGCGAGCGGTGGTCAGGGCGGGTCCCGGGCCGGAAACGGCTCCGCGCCGTGGCGTTCCCCACAGGGCATCGGCGCCGGGGCGGGTGACGAAACGCCCGGACGGGGAAGAGGCAGTCCATGACCGACATCTCCCCGGACGACGCGGCCGAAGACAGGACGTACCCCGACAGGACGTACCCCGGGGAGGGCCGGGCGGGGCCCCGGGAGTGGCGGTTCGTGTGGCGCCACCGGTACGCCCTCGTGCTGGCCCTGGTCGTGGCGCTGATGGTCGGCGCGTGGGTGGCCCAGAGTTCGGCGCGGCCGCTGCTGTGGGCGGTGGCGGCGCTGGGGGCGGCGGCCCTGCTGTGGTGGTGCCGTATGCGGCTGCGGCTGGCCAGGGAGAAGTGGCGGGTGGCGCGGGTCGATCTGTCGGAGGTCGACCGGATGACCGGTGTGGAGTTCGAGGAGCACGTCGCGGGTCTGATGCGCACGCACGGCTACACCGCCGTGACGGTGGTCGGCGGGGCCGATGACGGAGGGGTGGACGTGCTGGGCCGGGCGCCGGACGGGCAGGCCGTGGTGGTGCAGTGCAAGCGGTGGACCAGCCCCGTGCCGCCGAACGAGGTCCGCGCCTTCCTCGGCGTCCTGGCCACCGGTTACGAGGGGTACCGGGGGCTGTTCGTGGCCTCGAACGGCTTCACCGAGGCCGCCGCCCGTGAGGGCGAGGGGTACATGACCCTGGTGGACCGTGATCGGCTGGCGCGGTGGATGGGCGGTTCGGGCGCGCCCGAACCGCCTCCGGCGTGAGGACCCCGGCCCGTCGGTGCCGCCCGACCGGTCGGGCGGCACCGACGGGCCGGTCGGGCGGAGCGGTCGGACGGGTCAGGTGGCGAGGGCGCGCAGGGGTCGGTCCAGTTCGCGCCGGTAGAAGTCGACGAACCCGTCGGGGTCAGGCCCGGCGTTCTGCATGACCAGGCGGTCGAAGCCCGCGTCGACGTACTTGCGGACGGCCTCGACGTAGCGCTCGGGGTCGGGCCCGCAGGCGAAGTGCCCCAGCACGTCCTCCTCCCGGACCGTGGTGGTGGCGGCCGCGAAGTTGACCGGGTTGGGCAGTTCGCTCATGACCTTCCAGCCGGTCAGCGCCCAGCGGGAGGTCTCCAGGGCCGCCTGTGCGGCGGTGTGCTCGTCCTCGGCCCAGGCCATGGGCACCTCGGCGTAGCGGGGGCCGTCTCCTCCGGCGTCGCGGTAGTCCCGCACGATCGCGGACTTGGGCTCGGTGGCGAACAGCCCGTCGCCGAATTCGGCGGCGAGCCCGGCCGACTGCCCGCCGCTGGCGGCGACTGCGATCAGCGGCGCCTCCTCGGGCAGGTCGAACACCCGGGCGTCCTCCAGCCGCAGGTACTCGCCCTCGTAGGACTGGTAGCCGCCGCCCCACAGGAGGCGGATGATCTCCAGGGCCTCGCGCAGCATGTGGTGGCGCACCCGGACGGCGTCGGGGAACTCCTGGCCGACGACGTGTTCGTTGAGCCGCTCCCCGGAGCCGACGCCGAGGACGAAGCGGCCCTTCGAGAGCAGGGCCAGGGTCGCGGCGGCCTGGGCGATGATCGCCGGGTGGTAGCGCACGGTCGGGCAGGTCACCCCGGTGGCCAGGCCGATCCGCTCGGTCCTGGTCGCGATGGCGCCGAGCACGCTCCAGGCGAAGGGCGAGTGGCCCTGTTCGTCCAGCCAGGGGTGGTAGTGGTCGCTGATCTCCACGAAGTCGAACCCGGCGCGCTCGGCCAGCTCCGCCTGGCGCACGAGTTCCTCCGGGCCGAAGGCCTCGGCCGCCAGTTTGTACCCGATCTGCATGCGTCTCCCCCGTTCGGTGGCGTCGGGCGCCGCCCCGCCCCGCCGGTCCGGCCGGACGGGGCGGGCCCCGGACACCACTCGCGATTCCCCCAGGGCACCCATACAACTACCGCCCGGGTTCGCCCAGAGGTTGCGACACACACCCGCCTCCGGATCGGGGCCGTGCGACCGGAGGCCCGCGGCCGGGGCACCGCAGGGCACGGAGCGGCCCACAAAAGGGTGACTCCTAAATAACAGAAAGTGACAGGAAGAGGGAAAACGTCTCCTGCCATTTCCAATCTATAGCGCACCCCGGGGCTTGCGACAAGACCCGGGTCGTGCCGGACAATTTCCCTTCCAAGCCGGAATCCGCGGAAATCGGGGCCGCGCGAAAGGCGTGTGCCGTCGTCGGCGCGCAGACCACGCACCGGCGCCGAACCGCTGGTGGGGACCGTGATTTGCTCGCGGGCGCCTGGCGCGGGGGCGCGGACGCGCACACCGCCGTAATACGCGGAACGGCTGGTGAGGAGCGATCTCGTTGAACGGGGATTTCATGATTGACGTGACCGTGGTCGGCGGCGGACCGACCGGCCTGATGCTGGCCGGTGAGTTGCGGCTGCACGGGGTGCGCGTGGTGGTGCTGGAGAGGCTCACCGAGCCGACACGGCAGACCCGCGCGCTGGGGCTGCACACGCGCAGCGTGGAGGTGATGGACCAGCGCGGCCTGCTGGAGCGGTTCCTCTCCGTCGGGGAGAAGTTCCGGGTCGGCGGCATCTTCGGCGGCATCACCAAGCCGTGGCCCGACGGGATGGACACGGCCCACGAGTACGGCCTGGCCGTCGAGCAGCCGGTCACCGAACGCCTGCTCCACGAGCGCGCCCTCGAACTGGGGGCCGACGTGCGGCGCGGTGTCGAGCTGGTGGGGCTGAGCCAGGACGGGGACGGGGTCAGCGCCGAACTGGCGGACGGCACACGTCTGCGCTCGCGCTACCTCGTCGGCTGCGACGGCGCCCGCAGCGCGGTGCGCCGGCTGCTCGGCGTCGGCTTCCCCGGCGAGCCCGCCAGGGTCGAGACGCTGCTGGGCGAGATGGAGGTGACCGGGGATCCGGAGGAGATCGCCGCCGTCGTCGCGCGGGTCCGCGGGACCCAGTTGCGGTTCGGCGCCGGGCCCCTCGCGGACGGGAGCGGGGCGTACCGCGTCGTCGTGCCCGCCGACGGGGTGGCCGGGGACCGCACGAGCGCGCCGACCCTGGAGGAGTTCAGGCGGCAACTGCGGGCCCACGCGGGCACCGACTTCGGTGTGCACTCGCCGCGCTGGCTGTCCCGGTTCGGCGACTCCACCCGGCTGGCCGAGCGCTACCGGGTCGGCCGGGTGCTGCTGGCCGGGGACGCGGCGCACGTGCACCCGCCGACCGGCGGGCAGGGGCTCAACCTCGGTGTCCAGGACGCGTTCAACCTCGGCTGGAAGCTGGCCGCCGAGGTCGCGGGCTGGGCGCCTGAGGGGCTGCTGGACAGCTACCACGCCGAACGGCACCCGGTGGCCGCCGCCGTGCTGGACAGCACCCGCGCGCAGATGGTGCTGCTGGGCACCGAGCCGGGCGCGGTCGCGCTGCGGGGGCTGCTGTCCAGGCTGATGGACTTCGAGGAGGTGAACCGGTACGTGACCGGTCTCGTCACCGCGACGGACCTGCGCTACGACTTCGGCGGGGGGCACGCGCTGCTCGGCAGGCGGATGCGCGACATCCCTCTGACGCGGGGGCGCCTCTACGAGTTGACGCACGGCGGACGCGGGCTGCTGCTCGACCGGACCGGTCGGCTCTCGGTGGCGGGCTGGGCGGACCGGGTGGACCACGTCGTCGATACCGGCGGGGCCTGCGAGGAGCTGGGCGCGCCCGCCGTGCTGCTGCGGCCGGACGGCCACGTGGTGTGGGCCGGCGGGGACCAGCGTGAGCTGCTCGACCGGCTGCCGAGGTGGTTCGGCTCCGCCGCGGGCTGAGCGCGCCTCCGGACCGCGTAAGCGCCCGCACCTGGGAAAACCGGTCGCGGGCGCGCGTGGCGCCGTGGAAACCTGCCGGGGCGCCCGCGGCGGTGGCCGGGCGCCTACGGCAAAACCCCTGTGGAGAGCGGTCTTGGGCTACACCGACGTCAACCGGGTCGGCCGCACCCTGCCCGACGGCAGGGTCCTGCTGGACTCGGTGTCCTTCCGTGTCGGCGAGGGGTCCAAGACGGCGCTGGTGGGGGCCAACGGCGCGGGCGAGAGCGCCCTGCTGCGGATCGTGCGCGGCGAGCAGCGCCCCCAGGGCGGCGCGGTCACCCTGGACGGTGAACTCGGCGTGATGCCGCAGTTCGTCGGGCACGTGCGCGACGAGACCACCGTGCACGAACTGCTGGTGCCGGTCTCCCCGTCCCCGGTGCGCGAGGCGCACGCGGACCTGGAGGCGGCCGAGGCGGCCATGATGGTCGACGAAGGCGAGAGGACGCAACTGCGCTACGCCGCGGCCATCGCCCGCTACGGCGACGCGGGCGGCTACGACGCCGAGGTCGTGTGGGACCAGTGCTGCGCGGCGGCACTGGGCGCCCCCTACGAGCGCTGCCGGTGGCGCGGGGTGCGCACGCTGTCGGGCGGGGAGCGGAAACGCCTGGTCGTCGAGGCCCTGCTGCGCGGCCCGGCGCCGGTGCTGCTGCTGGACGAGCCCACGGACAACCTGGACGTGGTGTCGGCGGAGGCGCTGGAGTCGGCGCTGGAGGCCTACGACGGCACGATCCTGGCGGTGACGCACGACCGCTGGTTCGCGCGCGGGTTCGACCGGTTCGTGGTGTTCGGCGCCGACGGAGGCGTGTACGAGGCGCCGGAGCCGGTGTGGGGCGAGGGGCGGGTGCGCCGCGAACGGTAGGTGACCCGGAACCGGGAGCGTGTCACACCGCGCCGGAACCGCTGCGCCCGTACGGGTCGTGCGCGGCGAGCACCGTGGTCAGCGGGGCGGCCGCAGGGGCTGACCGGACCACGCCCCTCTCACCGTGGTCTCGTGCCCGCGGAGGGGCACCGCGCCTCGACCCCGCTACGGGCACGGGATCGTCGCGGTTCGCAGGGCCCGCCCCGCGCCGGGGGCGTTCCCGGCCCCGCCGCTATCCGACGGGCAGTTCGATGTCGATGACGGCCGAGCACTCCTCCAGGCAGCCGCCCACGGTGAGCGTGCCGCCGGGTCCGGCTCCGGGGAAGAGGAACGCGGCGTGGGTGCCCTCTCCGCCGTCGAGCGCGTAGCGCCCCACCGCCCCGCTCGCCCGGAGCC
>NZ_LEKI01000235.1:0-6149 GCF_001029525.1 Nocardiopsis sp. RV163
CCCCCCCCCGAACACGAGGATGAGGATGCCCGAGCCCCGGACGCGGCGCAGCGGGATCGTGGGCAGGTCCGAACCGCTCGCGAGGCTGCTCTCGGCCCGTCGAAACAGTCGCCGTACGGGGCTCACCTGTCACGTGGTGACGGGGGAGCCCGGTGTGGGGCGGACCACCCTGCTCTCCCTGGTGTGCCGCCCCGCGCCGCCCCGCACCGGACCCGCGGTGCGCATCGCGTGCTCCCGCCACGTAAACCGCCTGGTCACCGCCCTCACCGACGCGCTCGCCCTGGCCGCCGACCGACACCCCGCCGAGGAGGAGGAAGGGGGTACCGCCGCTCCGCCCCGAACCAGGGGATCGGGAGGCGTGCCGACCGGCCCCCGGGAGCTGGTGGAGGCGCTGACCCGGGACGCCCCCCTGGTGATCGCGCTGGACGACGTCGACCAGGCGGGGCCCGAGTCACTGGTGCGGTTGCGGGGCCTCCTGCACGACGTCGCCCACCTTCCCGTGACGCTGGTCGTCTCGACCCGGAGCGGCGAACCGGCCGCGGCGCCGACCGAACTCGCCGATCTGCTCTCCGGCGCGCCTACCATCACCCTGCGCGGGCTGTCGGAGCGGGAGACCGGCGCGCTGATGCGCGAGCGGCTGGGCCGCCGGTTCGACGCGGACCTCGTCACGGCCTCCCACGAGGTCACCGTCGGCAACCCGTTCCTGACGCGGGCCCTGTGCGACTGGATCGGGGCCCGCGATTCCCCGGTGCGCTCACCGGCCGAGTTGCGAAGCGCCGCGCTCCCCTCCGTGGCCGACGCGATGATCGGCCGGGCGAACCGCTTCCACCCGCGGACCCGGGCGGTGGCCGAGGCGGTCGTGGTCGCGACGGCCTCCGGCGAGGCCGACCCCGCTCTGGTCGCGCACCTGAGCGGTACCGGGCTCGGGGAGACGCTGGCCGCGCTCGACCTCCTGGCGCGGATGCTCCTGGTCACCGACGACCACGCGGTGACGCTGCGCCACCCGCTGCTCCACACCGCACTGCTCGACTCCATGACCGTGATGAGCCGCAACGCGGCGCACTTGGCCGCCGCCGACTTCCTGCGCCGCAGACCCGGTGCGGAGCGGCGGGTGGCCCGCCACCTCACGGAGTCGACGGTGCCCCTGGACGCCCCGTGGTCCTCCGCCGCCCTGATCACGGCCGCACGGCTGCCCGACACGGCGGCGCGGGACCGCGTGCGCTACCTGGAGCACGCCGTCCAGGCCGGGGGAACGGGCGCGTGGCCCGGTGTCGCCCCCGAGCTGGCGGCCGCCCGGATCGCACTCGACCGGCGGGGCGGCCTGCGCGCCGCGGTGGAGGCGCTCGGCCGCACCACCGACGCCGCGGTCCGTGGACGTCTGCTCGGCCTGATCGGCGCGACGCTCTGCGAGGGCGAACGCGGCGACGACGCGTCCGCCGTCCTGCGGACGGTGGGGGAGGCCGTCGCCGGAACGGAGCGGGAGGCCTGGCCGCGGACCTTCCTCGCCCACGGCCGGTCCCTGCCGCCGGAGCCGACGGCCGCCCGGCCGGCCGAAGGGGCCCCCGGCCCCGTCGGCGTGCCGCGCTCTCCCGCCGTCACGGCCGTCAGCGCGTTCTCCTCCTACCTCATGGGCGGGCCGCCGTCGGCCGCGCTCGCCGACGCGAGGCGGGCCCTGGAGCACGGCCTCGACGAGCTCCTGCTCCAACCGCCCGCCCTGCCCGCCGCCCTGTCGGTGCTGGTCGGCTGTGGTCACCAGGCGGAGGCGTCCACGCGTCGGCGCGCGCTCGTCGCCGACCCGGACCGGCTGCCCCGCTGGGTGGGCACGGCGGTCCGGCTCACCGAGGCGACGGGGTCCTACGCCGCGGGCGACCTGTCCGCGGCCCGGCACGCCCTCACGAAGCAGCTCTCGGAACTGCCCGCCCACGTTGGCCTGGGTTACAGGGGGTTCCGGACCCGCCTCGTCGGCCTCCTGGCCAACGTCCACCTGGACCTGGGCGACCCGGAGGCGGCGGAGGCGCTGTTGCGCCGACACCACCACGAGGGTCACCCGCCGACGGCCTGGCACGACGCCGACGTGCCACTAGCCCGAGCGCGGCTGGGGATCAGGGCGGGCGCACTGTCCCAGGGCGCCGAGGAGCTGTTGGAGGTCGTCCGACGCCGGGACGCGGCGGGGGTCCGGGGGCCGGGCACGCTCTGCTGGCGGAGCGAGGGCGCACTCCTCCTGGCCAAGGCGGGCGCCCGTGGCCAGGCGGTGCGCGACGCCCGCCGACAAGTGGAGTTCGCGGAGGCGACCGGTTCGCCGCAGGAGCGCGCCCGCGCGCTGCGGGTGTGGGGCGCGCTCGCCCGGGAGCCCGCTTCGGCGGAGGCGCTGAGCTCGGCGGTGGACCTGCTCAAGGGCACCGGAAACGACCTCGAGACCGCGCGGACCACGGCGGAGCTGGGCACGGTGCTGGCGCGGATGGGCCGCCACCGGGAGGCCGTGGCGGCCCTGAGCCGTGCGGCCGGTCTGGCCGCGGGGCAGGGCGCGCGCGACCTCGCCGACCGGGTACGGCTCCAGTTGGTGGCCCTGGAGGCGTGCACCTCGCACGACGTCTCCGTGAGGGGCATCCTCGCCCTGACCCCGCGCGAACGGCAGATCCTCATCGACGCGCTGCTGGGACAGGCCAACAAGACGATCGCGGGCCGTCGGCACATCACCTGTCGCACGGTGGAGCTGCACCTGTCGAGCGCTTACCGCAAGCTGGGCATCTCCGGTAGGGGAGAGTTCGGCAAGATCCTCGGCAGCCCCGGAAGGTGGGAGATCCTGGTCGGCGGGGAGTGAGCCGGGGCCCGGGACTGCGGTGGGGCGCGCGAACACTTCGGTCGCCGTCCGTGATGCCACGCCGACGTGCGCGCACGAGAGTGGAACCGCAGGACGGGCGCCCCGACCGGGGCGCTGACTGCCGGATCGCCCCCATGCGCGGATGGAGACGCCGATGCGAGGACAGGACACACCGCCAGACGAGACCGGGGGGGACCCCTTCACCGTGGTCGTGGTCTTCTCCGGAGGGATGGACTCCACGACACTGCTCGCCCACTTCGCCGCGTTGCGGTTCCGGCTGGTCGCGGTGACTGTGGAGTACGGGCAGCGGCACGGGAAGGAGGTCGACGCGGCCCGTGCCGTCGCCCGCCACTACGGCGCGGAGCACCACGTTCTGGGAGTCACGGGTCTCGGGCCCCTGCTCACGGGATCGGCCCTCACCGACGACCGGGTGGACGTGCCCGACGGGCACTACGCGGAGGAGTCCATGCGCGACACCGTCGTCCCGAACCGGAACGCCGTGCTGGCCAACCTCGCGGCTTCGGTGGCGGTGGCCAGACGGGCTGGCACCGTGGCCCTGGGCATGCACTCCGGCGACCACTTCGTGTATCCGGACTGCCGTCCCGTCTTCGTCGACGCGCTGCGCCACCTGGTGGGGGTGGCCAACGAGGGGTTCGCCGCGCCGCGCGTGGAGGCACCCTTCATGACGTGGTCCAAGGCCGACATCGCACGGCACGGCGTGCGCCTCGGCGCGCCCCTGGAACGCAGTTGGTCCTGCTACAAGGGGGGCGACGTCCACTGCGGTACGTGCGGGACCTGCTACGAGCGCCGCGAGGCCTTCCATGAGTCCGGTCTCCCCGACCCCACCGAGTACCTCGACGGCGTCACACGCTTCTCGGCACCCTGACCCCGGATCTCTCGGTGACCACCGTGATGCGCTCCGTGGCCGCCTCGGCGAACCTGGGAACGAGGGGTCGACCCATCGACCCCGGGCATCCCGGAACGATCCGCTCCCCCGGCGGGTCACCGTATCGACCGTCCCGACCCCGCCCGTCGCCCCCACCGCTCGCACGGCCACGGGTGCGTCGCGCGACCGGCGCTCCCCCTCGACGGGCGGGCCCCGGGCGCGGCGGGTGCCACGAGCGCGGCCACGGGACGCGAAGCGAAAGGAGGTGAGGCCGTGGGAACGCCGAGTCTTGTAGTGAACGAGATATTCGGCCCTACTTGAACCATCCAGGGAGAAGGGCCTTCACTCGGGCGCCGTTGCGCCTTCGTACGGCTGGGCGGGTGCAACCTCTCCTGCCGTTGGTGCGACACGCCCTACACCTGGGACTGGACCGGTCTGGGCGACACCAAGGTCGCCTACGACCCCAAGGAAGAGCTGAGAGCGGTTCCCTACCAGCAGGTCCGTGACCGCCTGGTCGCCTACGGGGTTCCCCTGGTAGTCGTCTCCGGCGGTGAACCGCTGAACCAGCAGGCCAGGCTCCGTCCGCTGGTGCGGGACCTGCGGGACTCGGGTCACGACATCGAGGTCGAGACCAACGGAACGATCATCCCCGAACCCCGTCTGGCGGAGCTGGTCAGGTTCAACGTGTCACCGAAACTGGCCCACTCGGGGGACCCGGAGGACAGGCGCATCGTCGGCCCGGCCCTGGCGGCCCTCGCCGCGGTGCCGGGAACCGCCTTCAAGTTCGTCTGCCGTACCGAGGCCGACCTCGACGAGGTCGGGGCTCTCGTCGAACGGTACGGCATCGGTCCGGTCTGGGTGATGCCGGAGGGGCGGACCCGGGCTGCACTGGACAGGTCCCTGGTCCGGCTGCGGGATCCCGTCATGGCCCGCGGTTGGAATCTGACCACCAGACTGCACATCATGCTGTGGGGCGATCGGAGAGGTGTATGACGCTGGCAGACCTACCCCATGACTCCGCCGTGCGCGATCCGTTGGAGGACGTGGCGCGGCAGCTCCTCATCGAGATCGGTGAGGACCCGGACCGCAGTGGGCTGCGGGACACCCCGCAGCGCTTCGCCCGATGGTGGAGGGAGTTCAGCGGTTACCAGGCCGGCCGGGTCGAGACCAGTTTCCCGCTGCACACCGACGGACAGATCGTCATGGTCTCCGACGTCACCGTGTGGTCGCTGTGCGAACACCATCTCCTGCCCTTCTCGTGCGTGCTCACCATCGCGTACCGGCCGGACGAACGCGTGCTGGGGCTGTCCAAGTTCGCCCGGATCGCCCATCGCCACGCGCACCGCCTCCAGGTCCAGGAACGCCTGGTACGCGACATCGCCGAGGAGGTCTCCAAGGTGGCCCACACGAACGACGTCGCCGTCATCGGCCGCGGCGAGCACCTGTGCATGTCCATGCGGGGCATCCGGACCCCGGCCCTCATGACCTCCTCGGCCTTCGACGGGATCTTCCGCGACTACGGTCCGCCCCGCGACGAGCTGGTCAGGATCGCCCTGTCCGGGAACTGACCGCCGCGTACACCCCCGTTCGGCCGGAGCGGTGCCTGGACAGCCCCCGGGCCTGGGGACCCTACGACGTTCCACCCGTCGCCCGGGTCCGGCCCGGGCGGCGGGGCGTGACGGGCTCGCCGCACGGGACTCGGGGGCGTCGGCGCCCCCCGGGATCGTCGACCCCTCCGGCACAGGACCGGAGCGCCTCCAGCCGCGGGACGTCGGCCGTGCAGTCCTCCCGGTGGCGCGTCTACCCGGGCCCGGGTCAACGCCCGTTCTCCTCGGCCGGTTCCCGGTCCGTCATCTCCATCAGGAACACGGTGGTCTCGTCCTCCGCGTTCGGTACGGGCGCCGACCGGTCCGGAACCGGCCGCGGGGGCGGTCCCGTCTCGTGACCGGAGGACGCCCCTCCGGTCACAGGTCGGCTCCCGAGGGCGGGGGCTGCGTGTTCAGGGCCTTGTGGAACGCGTCCAGGAGCGAGTCCGCCGCGGGCCGCGCCCCCGGTTCCCGCTCCGTCGGGTCGCTCGGGGGTGCGCCGGTCGCGGGGCCGGGCGCCTGCGCCGGAGCAGGCGCCACGGCGTCGGTGCCGGTCGGCCCCAGTCCGCGGGCCGGGGAGTCGGGGTCGGCGCCGCTCATCCCGCTGCCGTCCCCGTCCGGGTCCCGTACCTCTCCGGCGGCGTCGGTCACGGCGAGGACGTTCGTGCGGGAATCGGACCCCGGGTCCGGCGGCTCGGCCGCGGGGGTCGTGGCGCGCGGGCCCGATCGCGTCGTCGTGCTCCCTGCGTCGGGCGAGGTCGGGGCCTCCCGGGGCGTGAGGCCGAACACCGGGCCGATCTGGTCCCCCAGCGGTGCGCTGGAGGTGGGGCGGGGCGCCGCAGGCGGGGCGCCGGGC
>NZ_LEKI01000236.1:0-6105 GCF_001029525.1 Nocardiopsis sp. RV163
GGTGCGCCTCAGGACCCCCGCCCCGGGGCGTGTCCGGTGGCGCCGCCCGTCAGGCGACGGGTCGCGCCCGCCGGTCGGGTCCGGTCCGCGCGCCCGCCGCTCCCCGGCCGGCTACGCGGCCCATCGTGAGGGCGTTGGCGACCGCGTTGCCGCCGCCTACGTAGCGGGGGCCGAGGACACCGGCGCCCGCCTCGCCCGCGGCGAAGAGCCCGGGGACCGCGGTCCCGGTGCGGTCGCGCACGGCGGCGGCGGAGTCGATCTCCAGACCGGCGTGCGTGCACACGATCTCGGCGGGGAGCACGCGGGCCGCGTAGTACGGAGCGGTGTCCAGTGGCTCGGGGTCGGTCTGCGCCCCCTTGTCGCGCAGGGTCAGGTGGCGCAGGAAGTCCGGGTCCCGCCCGTTCGGCAGCCGGGAGTTCCAGGTCCGCACCGTTGTGAGCAGCGCGGCCTCGGGCACGCCCATGAGGGCGGCCAGTTCCTCCAGGGTGTCGGCGCGCAGGGTGCGGCCCGCGTCGGCCTCCTCTGTGACGCGTTCTGGCGTCCAGTCCGCGTACCCGGCGGGCAGCGAGGCCCGGGCCCGGTCGTCGAACACGCACCAGGCGGAGCCGCCCTGGGCGTCGATGATGCCGGTGGAGACGGCGTAGGAGGCGTCCTCGTCCATGAAGCGGCGCCCGGCCCCGTTGACGTAGACGCGCGAGAGCGGCGGGAACCCCGACTGCCAGTGGTGCTGGCGCTGGAAGTAGACGGTGGGGAGCCGCAGCCCCCAGCCCGCGCCGGTCACGGAGGCGCCCACCTGTTCGGCGAAGCCCATGTGGTCGCCCCGGCTGCCGGGCGCGGCCACGACGAACGCGTGCTCGCCCGCCTCCAGGGCGTCCGGGTAGTACTCCTTGAGCAGTTCGGGGTCCTGGGCCAGGCCGCCGGTGGCGACCACGACGGCGTTCGCGCGGACGGTGACGCCGTCGGCGACGACTCCGCGCACCCGGCCGTCCTCGAACAGCAGGCGCCGCACCCGGGTGTTGAGCACGGTCTCCACCCCGAGGCGGCGGCAGGCGGCCGCGAGCACCTGGACCAGCCCGAGCCCCTGGTCGGCGGGGACGTGGGCGCGCCAGACGTCCTCGACCCCGGCCCGGGTCAGGCCGGGCGTGTGCGCGTTGGTGGAGGTCCGGGCCGGGAACCCGGCGCCCAGTCCGATGAGCCACTCCAGGGTGGGTCCGGCGTTCTCGCAGAAGGCGCGGACCAGCCCGGGTTCGAGCATCCACTGGTTGAGGTCCATGTAGTGCTGGTAGAAGCGCTCGGCGCTGTCCTCCACGCCCGCGCCGCGCTGGACGCTGGTCGCGGCGGCGGTGAAGAGCCCGGCCGAGAGCTGGGTGGAGCCGCCCAGTTCGGACTCGGACTCGAACAGCAGGACGCGCGCGCCCTCCTCGGCGGCGGTGGCGGCCGCGGCGAGCCCGGCCCCTCCCCCGCCGATGACGACGACGTCGGCGGTCTCCTCGTCGTCTTGGTCGTGGTGGCCGACGTGCTCAGACATGGCGGGACCCCCCGTCGACGGCGATGCTGTGCCCGGTCACGTAGCGGCTGCTGTCGGAGAGCAGGAAGAGCAGGACGCCGACGACCTCCTCGGGGGAGCCGACCCGGTGCAGCGGCACGTTGTCCAGGGCGGCGGCCAGGGCCTCGGGGTCGTCCTGGAGCCAGCGCGTCATCTCGGTGTCGATGAAGCCGGGGGCGATGGAGTTGACGCGCAGCCCCTTGTCGCCCAGTTCGACGGCGAGGGACTCGGTCAGGTGGGCGACGGCGGCCTTGGACGCGCAGTAGGCGGCGCGGCCCCGGCGCACGCGCACCGCCGACACCGAGGACATGTTGACGATGACGCCGCCGGGCCGCATGCGGCGGGCTGCGGCCTGGGCGCCGTGCAGGACCCCCTGGACGTTGACGTCGAGGACGGCGGACATCTGCTCGGCGGTGATCTCGCCGACGGTGGCGTAAGGGAAGACCCCGGCGTTGTTGACCCAGTAGTCGAGGGAGCCGAACTCGTCGACGGCGGTGCGGGCGAGGTCGTCGTGCTGCTCGGGCACGACCACGTCGACGCGGCGGGGGGCGACCCGGCCGGGCCGCCCGCTCAGGGCGCCGTCGGCCAGGTCGCGGTTGATCTCGTCGGCGACCCGCTTCATGTCGACGTCGTTGATGTCGGCCGCGACGACGTTGACGCCGCGGGCGGCCAGGGCGGCGGCGAAGCTGCGGCCCATGCCGCGCGCCGCCCCGGTGACGACCGCGGTGCGGCCGGTCATCTCGGGGTGGACGGCCTCCATCACGCGGTGGACGACGCGGGCGGGGCCGGTGCCCTCGTACTGGGTCATGGTGTGCGGCCTTTCCTTGGTGGGGCGGGACCGGGATGGCGGGTCCGGGTCTGCCGGGGACGGGTGCGGTGGGCGCGGGTCCGGTCGGGCGCGGCCGGGGTTCAGGCGGTGTCGTCGCGCCGGACGTCCCGGCGCGCGACGCGCCAGTCCTGTCCGTCGTGGACCAGGCGGTCGCTGAGGGTGGTGAACCTCAGGATCGCGGTGTCACCCGTCACACGGGTGCCGATGACCTGAAGATAGGCGCTGACCTGGGCTTGTGTGGTGTCCGCGGACTCCACGAAGAGGTTGGTGACCACGTGGCGGCGCACCTCGCCCGCCTCCCGGGCGGCGTGCGCGAAGTCCTCGGCGAAGGCCCGCAGGCGGGCGCGCCCCACGACCGGCGCGGGATAGGTCGGTGAGTGGAACTCGCCGTCGGGGGCGAAGGTCCGCGCCCAGGCGTCGGCGTGGCCGCCGTCGATCAGATGGGACTGGCGCGCGTAGAGCTGGTGGATGCCGGTGACCAGCGAACCGTCCATATCCTCCCCCTCGGCGTGCGATAATCGCACTAGGTGTGCAATTAAGGCTTAACGTATGTGTCACACGTCACCTGCGTCAAGGGGCGGGAGGTGTATCTTCGCGGTGCGAGAGGAGCCAGATGCCCGAGACACCGGCCCACAGGCCCAACACCCGCACGTCCAAGACCCTGCACAACGGGATCGAGGTGTTGGAGCTGCTCAGCCGCAGTCCGCACGGACTGTCGCTCACCGAGATCGCCGAGGGGGTGGGGGTGCACCGCACGGTCGCCCACCGGCTGGTGCGCACGCTGGAGGAGCACCGGCTGTGCAAACGCGACCCCTTCAAGCGCATCACCCTGGGGCCCGGACTGGTCGCGCTGGCCGAGTCGGTGGAGGCGGACCTGCGCCAGGTCGCCGGCCCGGTCCTGGCCGAGCTGGCCGAGTCGCAGGCGGCCACCGCGCACCTCGTCGTCCCCGAGGGTGAGTGCGAGGCGCGCGCCCTGATGGTGGTGGAACCGCGCGGGGCCACGGCCCACATCGCCTTCAGGACCGGTCGGGTCGATCCCATCGACAAGGGTTCGGCCGGACTGGCGCTGCTCGCTGCCATGCCGCCCCGTCCCGGGGAGCGCGAGGAGGTCGTCCTGGCCCGCGAGCGGGGTTACGCCGTCTCCCACGCCGAGGTGACCAACGCGGTGACCGGGGTGTCGGCGGCGGTGGTCGGTCGGCGTTCCGACCCGGTGGCCAGCGTCGGCGTCTCGCTCCTGGAGCTGGACGACCCCGCCCCCTTCGGCGCCGCCGTGCGGGAGGCGGCCAGCCGGATCGCCGGGATGGTGCACCTGCCCTGAGCCGGGGCCGGGCGGGACGGGCCGGACCTTTTCCCCTGGCCGCGACCGGGGGAAAAGGCGCCGGTTATCGGCGCATTGGAGCCGACTCGTCGCACCCCGGCGCACCTCACGTTCCTCCGACCAGTCGGAATGCGCCGCCCCGAGGTCCCGGTTTCGGACCCCGGGGCCCTTGGCAGCTCCCCCTCCGTGCTGGAGAGTGTCCGCGCGGGCACGCAAGGTCCGCAGTATCCGAGGAGAATCCCGTGCGCGTTTCCACAGCCCTCCGCGCGGCGACCACCGCCGCGTCCGCCGCCGTCCTGTGCCTCCTTCCGCTCTCCTCGCCCGCGCAGGCCACCGTCGGGGACGAGCACTGCGTCCTCGTCCTCGACGCGCTCCGACCCGGTCAGGAGGAGTCCGCCGTGCTGTCGCACGCCTGCTTCCCCGACGCCCGGTCCCGCGACAGGTCCCACCAGGCCGCGGCGGACACGCTGCTGATGACCTGGTACGCCCTGCCGGACTTCGCCGGGGGCAGCACGCAGGTCCGCGGGGACTTCGGCGGCTGCGACAGGGAGGGCTACGGCATCGCCTACGTCGGCGACGACTGGAACGACCGCGTCAGCTCGTTCCGCACGTTCAACGGCTGCAACACGGTGTCGGGGTACCACCACGCGAACTACGGGGCCGACGCGTACTACTGCGGCAAGTGCGGCGACAGCGGCTTCAGCGAGTCCTACGTCGGTTCGGGGGCGGACAACGCGATCAGCTCCTTCTGGATCAGCCGCCTGTGACCCGGTTCCGCCCCGCCCGGCCACGGGCGGGGCGTTCCTCAGCGGCCCGTGCGCCGCTCCGCCGCCGGGCTCACCGCCCGGCGAGGTCGGCCAGGACCGCGGCGGCGGCACGCGCCCCGCTGACCAGCGCACCCTGGAGCGAGGGCGTGTCGCGGTGGTCGCCCGCGACGTAGAGGCCCTCCTCCAGGCGGACCGGACGGCGCAGGTCGCCCAGGGGCGGCGGCGCCGCGGGCAGGGCGTCGGGCACGTGGACGGTCTCCAGGTGCTCCCAGTCCCCGTCCCGCTCGCCCAGGAGGCCGGCGGCCTCCGCGCGCACCTCGGCCTCCGGGGGCTGGCGGGGCCCCACCGTGGAGGAGGCGATCAGCGCCCGGCCGGGCGGCGCGTAGGACGGGGCGGTGGCCGTCAGCACCATGACGCTGCTCAGCCTGGTCCCGCTGCGCCGGGAGCGCCCGTCCACGTGCAGGAGCGGGTCGTCGTCGGGTCCGGCGGGACGGGAGTGGTAGTAGGTGGTGGCGGGGTTGAGCACCGGCGCGGGCAGCGAGGGCAGGAGCTTGGGCACCGCTCCGGGGCCGACCGCGACCACGACGGCGCGGGCCCGGACGGTGCCCGCCTCGGTGCGCACCAGCCCCGGAGCCGCCTCGTGCGCGGGCGTCCCCAGCAGGAACCGCGCGCTCCCGGCGCGCGCCGCGAGCTGGTCGGAGACGGCCTGGATCCCCGCCTCCGGGACGGCCAGCCTCCCCCGCGCGAAGCTGCGCCAGACCAGGTCGTTGACCCTGCTGGACGTACTCAGGGACTCGTCCAGGAAGACGCCGGTCAGGAAGGGGCGCACGAGGGTGTTCACGGCCCGTCTGCCCAGGCCGAGGCGGCGCAGCGCGGTGAGGGTGTCGGTCTCGGGCCGGGCCTTGATCCGGTCGGCCGGTTCGAGGGCGTCCGCGGCCACGGCGCGCAGCAGGCGGAAGAGGTCGGATGGGCGGACGAGCGATCCGGACAGCAGGGACAGCGACGACAGCGCCCCGGAGGGCGACGGGTGCAGCCGCAGCAGCCCCCGGTCGGTGCGCACGGCCATCCCCTTGGGGAAGGACCGCAGGCGCAGGGCGTCCAGGTCCAGGCGGCGGCGCACGGCCGGGTAGGCGGTGTTGAGGACCTGGAAGCCGCGGTCGAGCACGTAGCCGTCCCGCACGTGGCTGCGGACGCGTCCCCCCACGGACTCCCCGGCCTCCACGACGGTCACGTCGAGCCCGGCGGCGGCGAGGTCGGCTGCGGCGACCAGCCCGGCCGTGCCCGCCCCCACGACCACGGCGTCGCAGCGCTGCGGCAGATCAGTCATGGCGCCAGCGTAGGCCAGCCGCCCGCGCCCGGCCCGGACGCGGACCGGCGAGCCGCGCGGGGCTCCGGAGCCTCCTGAGGGGACCGGCCCCGTACCGCGGTGCCACCCCGTGCGCGCCACGGGGTGGCACCGGTCGTGGACCGGCCGGTCAGCCGGTGTAGTTCGGGTCCGCGGGCACGGGGGCGGTCCCCTCAGGAGGCTCCGGAGCCCCGCGCGGCTCGCCGGTCCGCGTCCGGGCCGGGCGCGGCGAGCAGTTGGAACTCGGCGGGCGTGCACGTGACCGGGGCCCCGTCCACCCGCACCGCGTGGCGCGACGGT
>NZ_LEKI01000237.1:0-5999 GCF_001029525.1 Nocardiopsis sp. RV163
TGGGCCCGCGGCGCCGCCGGGAAGGGGCTCGGCGCCTCCGGAGGAACCCGGAGCCGCAGGGGGACCCTGCCCGCCCGGAGCCCGGGGGCCGGACCGGGGAGCGGACTGCCGTGCGGCGGCGGCCGAGCAGAACGGGCAGGTTCTTGCCGACACGGGCTCGCCGCACCAGGAGCAGGAGGCGGCGCGGATGGAACTGGCGGCGTAGGCCAGGGCCTGCGGGTGGGCGCTCAGCGCCACGAACTCCACGTACTTGGCGGTTCCCCAGTACAGGGGGCCGAGCGGCTGGGCGGGTAGGGTGCGGGTCGCCACGGGCTGGATGGCCTGCGGGAGGTGGTCGTCGAAGACCCCGGTGATCCCGGGGTCGGGGGTGGAGCACAGCAGTTGGACCGGCTGCACGGGCCGGAAGGGCAGTGCGCGGGAGACGTCGGACGCGCGCATGCGTCCCACCTGGCGGGTGGGTGCGCAGTAGGCGAGGAAGGACACGGACGGGGCGTAGGAGCCCATGTGCTGGCGCATCGAGGTCGGGATGGTGGTCAGGCCGGAGACGCTCCTGAGCCAGGCGCCCGCCAGCAGGTGCCTGGGCAGTTCGTCGCACAGGGCGGCGACCATCCCCGGCGGCAGGTAGGGGGCGAGGTAGGCGAGCTGGTCGGCGACCAGGGACAGGGCCAGGGGCGACA
Organism: Nocardiopsis sp. RV163; assembly: GCF_001029525.1. Taxonomy (NCBI): domain Bacteria; kingdom Bacillati; phylum Actinomycetota; class Actinomycetes; order Streptosporangiales; family Nocardiopsidaceae; genus Nocardiopsis; species Nocardiopsis sp. RV163. The sequence goes on from NZ_LEKI01000237.1 coordinate 678, forward strand.
GGTCGACACCGATCCCGGCGATGTGGTCGGTACGCATCGCGCCGCGGGCGAAGTTGACCGCGCGCTCGGCGTCCGCGGAGTGCCACGCGGGGTAGAGCGCCACGACCTTGCGTCCCGCCTCGACCTCCCCCCTGGCGAAGGCGACGAACGCTGCGCTGCGCTCGCCGACGCCCTCGCCGCGCATCGCGAACCGGTGGGCCCCGACCTCACCCACATGACCCGTGCTGGGGATGTCCGCCAACAGGGTGACGGTCGTCGCCGACCGAGGTAGGGCTCTGGACACTGGGCAAGCTCCATCGGTTCTGCGCGCTGGGGCGAGATGGCTGAGCGGCCTTGTGGAGGGAGGCGCTCGGACGCATCGTAACGAATGTGTGGCTGAGCGCGGGAGGTCTCGCGTTCGTCGCCCCGAAACGCGGGGTGGACGGTGGTGGAGTGGTCGGGGTGCGGGGGGTCGGCGGGGGTGACACGGGTGGCACCGACTCCGCGCTGGCCGAAGGGGATCGGATCGTGTCCGTGTGCACCGCCTCCTTCCTGGGCAGACGTGTTCCGTGTTGGCCGCATGTGGCCAACGCGTGGACAGATCGGTGCACGACCGTTTTCGAGTCGTATGGGTTCTGTGTTGGTTTGTGGGGTTTGGGGCGCCTCCCTGTGTCGTTTGGTGCCTCTCATCCTTTCTTCTCCAAGGATGCCCTTCCCCTCCCTTCCCCACCAGTCCCCTTCGCGGCCTGTGGACAACCCTCCCGGCTTCCGGACTCTCCTTCGGGGTCGAGGAAGGCTGGAGGGATGTAGCGCCGGTCACGTACGGGATTGGACCCGCGCCACGCGGGAACGAAACACGAAGGCTTCGCGTCATATCTTGATAAGGCACGCCCCCACTGAGGAGACCGAAAGATGCGCAAGGCAAACCGCGCCGCGGCGGGAGCCGCCGCCTGGCAGGTCGTCCGCAACACCGACAGCGACATGTCCGTCTGGCAGAGGGCCGGAGCCGTCCCGCGGATGATCGGCGCCAAGGCGCGTGGGCGCTACCCCGAGCTGAGCAGCGGCAAACTGCTCGGGATGCTCGCGCTGGTGGCCTACATCCTCTCCCCGGTCGACTTCGTCCCCGAACTGTTCGTCCCGTTGCTCGGCCTGGCCGACGACGTCGCCGTCGCCGTGTGGCTGACTACCATGGCGCTCGGCGAGAGCGAGCGCTTCGTGCTCTGGGAGCGCCAGAACCGGGCGCAGCAGGCCTTCCACGAGGCCAACCAGCCGGGCGGACACGACGACGGCGTGCGCGGCGGCCAGGCCGGACCGGAGCGGGGACACGGCGTATCCGGCCACGACGGCCACCGCTCCTCCACCGACGGCGCACGCCGCTGACCGCGGACGACCCCGGATCGCACCCGGACCGCGCACGGGCCCCGCGCGCACGGCGCGGGGCCCGTGGCGTCGGCGGATCCGGTCCAGCCGCAGGGCGTCGGGGGTCTCACAGCCGAGCGCGAACCGATCTCGCCCGCGTCACCAGCTGGACTTGGTCACCCCGGGCAGCTCTCCCCGGTGGGCCATCTCCCGGAAGCGGATCCGCGAGAGTCCGAACTTGCGCAGGTGCCCTCGCGGCCGCCCGTCCACGGCGTCACGGTTGCGCAGCCGGGTGGCGCTGGCGTCCCTGGGCTGCCGGTTGAGTTCGGCCACCGCCGCCGCGCGCTCCCGCTCACCGGTGTGCGGGCTGCGGATGATCCGCTTGAGTTCGGCCCTGCGCTCGGCGTAGCGGGCCACCACGCGCCTGCGCTGCTGGTCGCGGGCGATCTTGCTCTTCTTGGCCATCAGACCCTCCCGCCGCGGGCGCGGATCTGGGCGACCACCCGCTCGATGCCGCGGGCGTCGATCACCTTCATGCCCTTGGTGCTCACGCGCAGCTTCACGTAACGCCCCTCGCTGGGCAGCCAGTACCTCTTCGTCTGGATGTTGGGGTCGAACCGGCGCCTGGTGCGCCGGTGGGAGTGCGAGACCGAGTTTCCGAAGGCCGGAGCCTTTCCGGTCACCTGACAGACACGGGACACGGCGGTCCCTCCTCTCGTTCGCGGCCCGCGGATCCGCGGGCCGTTCGGGCTCCCCGGTGTCCGGGGCCTTCCCGTCATGGCGCCGTTCCCCTACAGGGCGTCGGCGAAGGGGTCGGACCGCAGCGGCTGCCCCGCCTCGTCCTCGGTCATCAGGCACGAGTCCAGCAGGGCCACGAGGCTTCGGGCGTCCAGGTCCACACCCGTGAACGCCAGGTGCTGGCCGCGGTCGCCGAGCACCGGGTCCCAGTCCAGGAGCGCCGAGACCCGGCGGGTCTCGGAGACCATCTCCACCGCTGCCTCGGGCAGCGCGCCCAGCCAGGGGCCGCCGCTCTCCAGCAGCAGGGCGTCGTTGTAGGCGTCCCACACCAGCAGGGTGTCCGGACGGCTGGCCAGCCAGATCCGGCCCCGGCCGCGCAGGCCCGCGGACACGATCCGCTCCAGCGCCTCGTGCAGCCGCACGGGGTGCAGAGGACGCCTGCGGCTCCAGGTCACCGTGCTCACCCGCCCGTCCGCGCGGTCGGCGTAGTGCGCCCAGGCCGGGTTGAGCCGGTGCGCGGCCGCCTCGGGGTCGAACCGGCCGTGCGTCAGGTCCGCCAGACCGCCGCCCGGGGGGACGACCACGGCGGCCGGGTTGAGGTGCTCGACCAGGGCGCGGGCCTCGTCGAGGTGGCGGGTTCCGTGCACGGCGACCGCCGACGGGTACTCGACCTGGTGGGCGAGAACCTCGGCGACCGTGCGCTCGTCCTCCACGGCGATGTCCAGGTCCCGGTCGCTCAGGTCGTCGTGTCCGGACAGGTCCGGCAGCAGGCGGTCGGCGTCCACCGCCGCGATGACCGCGGCCAGCCGCAGCTCCTCCCGGGCCGCGACGACCTCGGCGACCTGCCGGGGCTCGACCCCGTCCCAGGTCTCGACCACGCACAGGGTGTGCTCACCCCGCTCGGCCAGCCGCAGCAGCGTGGGCAAGAGGTCCTCGCGCAGCGTGCAGGACGCGCACAGGTGGTCCAGATGGACGCGGCTGTGGTCCACGGGGCCCCAGCGGTCACGGGTGACGCGGTGGACGATTCCCTCGGCGATCCCGTCGAGGTCGTGGTGCACGGCCACGGACCCCGGGACCTGCGCCAGCAGGTCGTCCACGCTGCGTCCGCGCGCGTGGCGGTGCAGGCCGCAGACCACGGCCACCCGCATGGGGGTTGTCGGCTCCATAGGGGTGCCCTTCTTTCTTGGAAAACGATAATCATTATCGTATAGCACCCGCGCGGCGCCCGGGGGAAGTCGGTTGCCATAATCACGATGTACGTAGTACTTTGAATGGAGTGGTTAGAGGCGATCCCCTGGAGGCACCGTGAAAATCGATCTCGTCGGACTGGCCGTGCTCTGCGACGACCCGCGCGCCAGTGCTGAGTGGTTCGCCGAGCACTTCGGCTTCGACGTCGACATCGACCTCGGCTGGTACCTGAACACCCAGCACGAGGACCACCCCAAGCTGTCGATCGACTTCGTACTGCGGGACCATCCGTCCACGCACGAGGTCCTGCGCTCGGGGAGGGCGGAGTCGCTGGTCGCCTTCCTGGTGCCGGATGCGGACGCCGAGGAGAAGAGGCTGCGGGAGGCGGGCGTGGAGGTGATCATGCCGCTGGTCAGCGAACCCTGGGGGCAGCGCCGCTTCCAGGTTTCGGGTCCGGAGGGCCTCTACGTCGAGATCCTGCAGATGGTGGCCCCCGACCCGCAGTGGATGAGGGACAACGGCCTCGCCGAGCAGTGACGCCGGGAGCCGCACACGCCGCGGGCCGGGACGGAACCGACTTCCGTCCCGGCCCGCGGCGTTCGCTCAGAAGTGCTCGGAGAGGGGGCCCAGTACCGGGGACCACTCCTTGACGGTCACCTCGGAGACCAGGCCCCGGATGCGGAAGGGGTCCTTCCCGGTCAGGGCGACGGCCTCGTCGCGGGAGTCGGCGCGGAGGAGCAGGAGGGCGCCGGGAGCGTCCTCCGGACCGAAGGGGCCCGAGCACAGGTTCGCGTCCTGCGCGGCCAGGTACTCGCGGTGCGCGGGGCGGTGCTCGTCGCGCGCGGCGGCGCTGTCGGGGGCGTAGGTGTAGGTGACGGCGAAGATCGCCATGGTTTTCCTCCCGGGGTGTGGGGCACGTGCGCGTGGAGCTGCCGCTGGTGCCGCGATCGCCGCCACTGTGCCACAGGCGCAGGTGGGAGGGCGCGGTCGGGGCGGGCGCCCCGCCGTCACGGATGTCCTCGGGGCTGTCAGGGGGCGCCCGCCGCGGTTCGGAAAGGGCTCAGGGGCCCTGGGCGATGCGGGACAGGGCGTGGGCCCACACGCCCTGGACGGCGATCACTCCCAGCCAGACCGCCGTCGCCAGAACGGCCGCGGTCACCGCGCCCGCGAGCGCGTACGTAGCCACGGTCACGGTCCGGCGCGTGCTCCGGTGCCCGGCGCCCCGGTAGGTCATCGGCTCTCCTCCGCGTACTCGGCGTGTTCCGGCCCCGTCCGCCGCGGCCGCGCGTAGCGGGGAGCGTGGCCCGGGAACTGGAACCCCTCCGATGCTCCGGGGCCCCCAGGCAGCCCCGGTGCTCCCGCTGTCCCGGGAGCCTCACCGGCCTGCGCCGTCCCGGCCGCTTCCTGCGACGCGGCGAGCATCGCGGTGAACGCGTCGTGCTCCCCGGCCAGCGTCCACCGCAGCAGGGCGTTCAGGCTCGGGTCGGCCCTCCCCTCCCGGTCGGTGACGGACGAGGTCAGGAACACCCGCGCCTCCCCGAAGTCGGCCTCGGCGTCCCGCAGCAGGTTCCCCAGTCCCAGGGTCCGCTCCGCCCACAGACGCGGGTCGGACTCCCCGGGCGCGATGGCCGTGCCCCGCACCAGGTCGCCGCGCGTGACCACCACCGCTAGACGGGCCTGGCGCAGTCCCCGCCCGCCCCGGCGCCGGGCCAGCATCCGGTACTGACGCCGGATCTCGTCGCGCACCGCCCCGTAGGCCAGTTCCGGGTCGCGGGTGTGCGACCGGTCCCCGGCCAGCCGGGCCCTCTCCCGTGCGGTCAGCGAACGCCACACCGACTCGATCCCCAACGGGTCCACCGCCAGCACGAACGTCGTCGCCCGGCCCAGGTAGGCCAGCTCCTCGACGGTCGCCGACCGGTTGAACCGCTCGCCCGCCGCGTCGAACAACTGCATGAGCAGGGTCCTGCCGCTCGCGCCCACCCGCACCGTCAGTCCCCGAACCTCGCGGCCCGGGGGGGTGGGCGCGGTCCGGGCCCCGGCCGCGAGCACCCGCCCGCC